>CAZNFE010000159.1:0-6942 GCA_964571945.1 uncultured Pseudomonadales bacterium | reverse complement strand
TCAACCGGATCCGCAGCTAACGATATTCTGATGGTGTCGCCAATGCCCTCCATCAGCAGCAGACCCAGGCCCGCAGCGGACTTGACGGTGCCGGATCGCAGACCGCCTGCCTCGGTAATGCCAAGGTGCAGCGGCTGGTCAATCTGGGTTGCGATGGTCCGGTACGCATCAATCGTCATAAAAACATCTGATGACTTCATGCTCAGCTTGAAGTTCTGAAAGTCTAACTGATTCAGAATATCAATATTCCGCATGGCAGATTCAATCATGGCATCAGCACTGGGTTCTTTGTACTTTCTTAACAAATCTTTACTCAGCGACCCGGCATTGACGCCAATTCTGATCGGTATATTTTTGTCTCTGGCACAATCAACGACGGCTCTGACCTTCTTATCATTACCAATATTGCCAGGATTAATTCGTAAGCAATCCACCCCAAGCTCAGCCACGCGCAATGCAATACGATAATCAAAGTGAATATCTGCGATCAGGGGTACACCGGTCTGCTGGCGGATTTTTCCGAAGGAATCCGCAGCTTCCATACTCGGAACCGATACCCTCACGATATCAGCGCCGACTGTCTCAAGTTGTCGAATCTGGGCGACGGTTGCAGCCACATCCCGCGTCTCTGTGTTGGTCATACTTTGCACGGTGATAGGGGCAGCACCACCGACCGCCACATTACCCACCATCACCTGTCTCGACTGTCTGCGCTTTATTGTAGATTCCTGTTTCATAATATTGTCATCAACCTGTTCAGCGCGAAGCATTGCTGACTGGATGGCACCTTTACCCGGGTTAATTGACTACCAGCTTGGCAGTATCATTAAAAGTAACGCCACTAAAACCTACCGCGCGATCATTGAATGTTACTGTGACCGCCGAAACCTTGCCTACCAGTATCTTAAATGGTGCCACACCATACAGATCAAGAATATCCCGGTCATGATTCAGGTCACCATAAACAAGCTCTCCCGCGGCATCGGTAACTTCCAACCAGCACTCGTCAGTAAAAACAAACTGTAGATGATCATCCCCACCAGCAGAGACACGGATCAGTTGGATTCCCTGGTCATTGGTACGATCAACGACTATCTCGCGATGACTGACCACAGACTGATTAGTTGCTGCTGCAACTCCTACTTCAGATTCGGCTATCGATAACTCATTCTCATCTACCCGACCGCCGCCAGCCATACTGGAAACGTCGTTCTTAGCAGCATCTGAAGCTTCGGTTTCAGTTAAATTATTCGGTACCCATTTATTCGTTTCGTCGGGCGAGTCGGACATCATTGCTGATCCATCCGCATCGCCGAAACCTGGCGATGAGGCTGCCTCACTGTTTGCATTCGAGCCATTGCCGGAATCATTTGCCCGGACATTTTCATGATCAGCGTCTGTTTGAACGAGCACCCCGCTGCTATCCCGCCGCTCTGTTACTGGGGTATTCTGATCAGCGCCAGACGCCGAAGGCTGGCTCAGACTAGCGTCCTTTTCAGGGTTTAACCAGAATATGGCAGCGAGAATTAACGCTATTCCGAGCAGGCTGTAGGTCGCGGTTGTGACCACCGGTCCGGTAAAATTCGCTGATCCGACTTTCTGCTCGGTAACCCCCTTAAGCCGGGTCGTTTCATCAACCATTTCACAGAGTTCATCATCATACATGGCAACTATTTCGTCACCGGACAGCCCCAGTTCCCTGGCATAGGCTCGCAGGTATCCACGCAGAAATGCGGGCTTGCTTATCTTCTCAAACTGGCCGGCATCGATATTTTCGATGTGGCTGGTACTAAGATACAAGCTCGCGGCTATGTCCTGCTGGCTGAAGCCTCGGGCAATTCTTGCTGCCGAGAGGCGAACACATACTTTCGGCAAGACATTCGCATCCGGATCAGCCAATTCGCCTGCTACATCCTGCGCCTGTCCTGATCCGATTTCTTCTTCATTATCCGTGCTGTCGATCATGGCATTGTCGCCATATACTTTTTGTATTCCTCGGAGGCTGGAAAGATATTTTTGAGCATCAATGAATAGCTGGCATCATCATTCTCATTCCCAAAAATCCTCGCAAGTCGAATTCCCAGCCACAAACTCCGTGCATTTTGTTTGGCAACTTCAATATATCGCTTATAATCACGGTCCGCATTCACATAATTGCGGCGATTAAATTGAATTTCGCTGAGCTCCAGTAATGCTCTTGGCTGCCGGGGATTCAAACTTACCGCACGCTGCAGGGCTTGTTCGGCTTTCGTCAATTGACCAGTCTTCAAATAACAAATCCCAAGATTTTCGAATACCTGGCTACGAGCATGATAAAGCGAATCTTTTGACGCCGCTTCCAGTTCTTTGATCGAGTCACTATATCGCTCAAGAGAAAACAGAAAAGCGCCGTAATTATTGCGTGCCTGGGTTAATTCGGGATCAAGTCTCAGTGCTTTCTTGAAATTGCGTTCTGCCAGTACCAGTTCACCCTGTACCTGAAACAGCAAACCGAAGGCGTTGTATGCTTCCGCAGAGCCTGGATCAACCGCTAATGCCTTACCCAGTTTCTCCTTGGCGCGATCATATTGCCCATTTCGAATATAACCAATTCCCAGTTGAATGTTCGATTGCAGGTTTTTTTCCGGATCTGTCTTATGGATAACGCCCGTTGTGGTAGTCACACAACCGGTGAGCAACAGACTACCCAGGCACAGCATTAGCAACAGGGGGCTTAAACCAGTCCTACCAAAATCTATTCTGTTACGCATAAGAAGCCACCACAAATATTGTTCAGACTATCGCTGTACTGCTGAAATTAAATGCTGCTGTTTCAGTGCATCCTTCGCTGCCTGTTGACTCAGATTATATCGCTCACTTCGTCTGGTTCGATCATTCACTTCCCCGACCAGTTGTCCACAGGCCGCACGGATATCCTCACCGCGTGTTGTCCGCACAGTGACAGAGTAGCCCCGATCGACCAATCTGCGTTGAAAACCTCTGACAGATACGCTGGTCGGGCGCTTATACCTTGCCCCTGGAAAAGGATTGAAAGGTATAAGATTGATTTTACATGGAAAGCCCGCCAATAACCTGGTCAGTTCTTCCGCATGTTCCGGCTGATCATTAACACCGGCTAACAAAACATATTCTACGGTAATATTTCGCTTCTCACCCAGACCGCTCAGATAATGCCGACATGCCTGCAGCAACTCACTAATATGATATTTTCGATTGATTGGTACCAGTTGATTCCTGAGTTGGTCGTTCGGCGCGTGCAGTGAGATGGCAAGTGATGCATCGGTCCTGCCGGACATTTTGTAAATCCCAGGTACCACACCCGATGTGCTCAGGGTCACCTTTCGTTTCGACAAACCATATGCCAAATCGTGCATCATCAGCCCTGTCGCAGCCATGACATTGTCGAAATTGAACAATGGTTCACCCATCCCCATCATCACAACATTGGTAATTATTCTGTCCCGCTCGGGATAGATCCGTGCCAATTCCCGCTGCGCAAGTCGAAGCTGTCCAATGATCTCGGCCGATTTCAGATTGCTGTTGAATCCCTGTTTTCCGGTGGCGCAAAAACTGCAATCCAGCATACACCCGGCCTGGGTGGACACGCACAGCGTACCCCGGGTTTCTTCCGGAATAAAAACGGTTTCTACACTGCTGCCAGATAGCGTTTTCACTAACCATTTACGGGTGCCGTCGGCGGAGGCCTGCACAGTGATGACTTCCGGTTCCTGAATCTCGGCAATCTCTCCCAACCTGGATCTCAGCGACTTGCTGATGTCACTCATGGATTCGAAATCATGCTCGCCTCGCTGATGAATCCATTTCATTAATTGCCCCGCCCGATACGGCTTCTCACCCAACAGGGTTAGCATCTCTTCCAGCCTTGCCTGACTGAGACCCAACAGGTTTATTTTTGATATTGCCGGAGCTGCCATCTGGTCCTGTCCTGTGCGGATATTTTTCAATCTGATCACTATTTACGGCACGTTCAATATGCCAATTTTATAGCTCCACTGCTTAACCGGGATCTACTATCTGAAGATCCGGGCAATGATTTGTCAACCTCTGGTACAGATCTGGGCGGCATTAAAAAAATAATCAATTTCCCGGACCGCTGATGCAGCGGAATCTGAACCGTGCACCGCATTTGCATCTATCGACTGCGCAAAATCAGCTCTGATGGTTCCTTTGTCTGCCTCTTGCGGATTGGTTGCACCCATTAATTTACGATTTAACATAATCGCATCCTCCCCTTCCAACACCTGCACAACCACGGGACCGGAAGTCATGAATTCTATCAGATCATTAAAGAAGCCTTTGCCTTCGTGTTCTGCATAAAAACCTTCCGCTGCTGCACGGCTCAGACGCTCCAGCCTCGATGCTACAATAATGAGACCCGCTTTTTCGAATCGACTGGTAATCTCCCCAATCACATTCTTCGCAACTGCATCTGGCTTGATAATGGATAGGGTTCTTTCTACAGCCATCTAAATACTCCAGGTATATGGTTATTGCCCTCCAATCCAGGAGGGTGAAAAAATAAAACCCGCTATTATACGCGGGTTAAACCATGAATTGTATCCAATAAAAATCCTCCGGCGGAGCCGGAGGTATTTCGATTGCCGGCCCCTCCATGGGGCTGGCGATCGACGGAAGCGAAACAGAACACTGATCGGCACGCGACCATCTCCACCATTGATCAAACATCGCTAATACCCCAATTGAACCAGGCGCATACTGCAGATAGCAACGGGTTTAATCAGTTTCTTCAATCCACACCATCTGGATCGCTTCGAAGATTTTTTCACCACACCGGGAAGGATCATCATCAAAATCCTCCAGCGCCAACACCCATTCGCGTAAATCTGTGAAACGAATTTGCACCGGATCAACATCCGGGTACAACTCACACAGTTCTATCGCAATTTCGTTAACATCCGTCCACATCAGAGCCATAATATGAACCTCCAGAGAACTGTTCTGTTCCGATACTCGTCTCGGTCAGTACTAATGATTTTCAGAAACCTGGTTGATTGTGTATCGCGGGATTTCTACTACCAGGTCTTCATTGCCTATTTCTACCTGACAACTGAGTCGTGAATCCGGCTCCAGTCCCCAGGCTTTATCCAGCAAATCGTCCTCCAACTCATCAGACTCTGCAAGGGAGTCAAAACCTTCCCGTATCAGCACATGACAGGTGGTACATGCGCACGACATCTCGCAGGCATGTTCCACCTCAATGCCATTCTCCAGGGCCACTTCGATCAGGTTATCGCCTGGCTTTGCCTCGATCACAGCGCCTTCAGAACAAATCTCTTCATGCGGCAAAAAAATAATCCGGGGCACTATTTAACTCCCTCATCCAACTCATCAAGCTGATGACCAGCCAGTGCTTTTCGTATACTGGCATCCATTCGCTTACTGGCAAAATTCTCACTGAGCCTGCCTAACGATTCTGTTTCCCTGACGATCAACCTGGTATCGGACGTTGTGCTAACTTCCTGCAATCTTTCCAATCCGGCTTGTAATCCTGATGTTTCCTCATCACTCAGCAGTTCATCAGCATCTTCTGCAATAGCGGCACTGATCGCCTGCAACATTCGGTTTGCTTCTACCCGCGCCTCATTCAGAGCTCTTTGTTCTTTATCCTCCGCCGCATGATTGAACGACTCCCTGATCATCGAGACAATCTCGTCTTCTCCCAGACCGTAGGATGGTTGTACCTCCACACTTGCAACTACACCGCTGTTCGTTTCCCGGGCTGTCACAGCTAACAACCCGTCAGCATCAACCTGAAAGGTAACCCGAATGTGTGCAGCACCAGCCACCATCGACGGTATGCCATGCAATTCAAATCTGGCCAGAGACCGGCAATCAGAAACCAAATCACGCTCTCCCTGCAGAACATGGATTAGCATGGCCGATTGACCATCCTTATACGTTGTAAATTCCTGGGCTTTGGACACGGGAATGGGTGAATTTCGATGAATGATTTTCTCAACCAGGCCACCCATCGTCTCAATACCCAGTGACAGAGGCAATACATCCAGCAAAAGCATCTCATCTTCAACCTTATTACCTACCAGGATATTCGCCTGAATAGCTGCACCAATCGCAACAACCCGATCGGGGTCAATCCCGCTTAATGGTTCTTTATCAAAAAAACTGCTGACTTTTTCGCGAACTCTTGGTACGCGGGTGGATCCGCCTACCATTACAATGTTATCGATATCCCCCGGGGAGAAACCTGCATCGCGAAGGCTTCGGCGGCAGCTACGAATTGTTTCGTCCACCAGCGGGTCAATCAAAGCATGGAACTGTTCTCTGGTGAGCACTCCCTGCCAGCTCAACTGGCCTATATCCAACTCCACATCAACACTGTCATGATCAGTCAACTGTTCTTTCAATTGGCGCGCGGTCACCAGTAAACTGCGCAACTGATGCTGATCAGGTTTTCCAGTCATGTTGCTCTGTTGCATTAACCATTCTGCAATCCGGTGATCAAAATCATCACCTCCCAGTGCGGTATTTCCCCCGGTAGCCAATACCTCGAAAACACCCCTGTTGAGCCTGAGTATCGAGATATCGAAGGTACCTCCGCCGAGATCGAATACTGCAATATTGCCTTGGGCACCCGAATCCAATCCGTACGCCACGGCTGCTGCGGTCGGCTCATTTAACAGTCGCAATACCCGCACTCCTGCAATTTGTGCTGCATCTTTGGTCGCTTGCCGTTGCGCATCATCAAAATATGCTGGTACCGTGATAACCACGCCATCCAATTCTCCCGCCTGGTGCTCCTCGGCACGGACCACCAATGCTTTGAGTATTTCAGCCGAGATTTCGACAGGATTCTTGTCACCGGCACAGGTTCGAATCAGTGGAGTACCACTATTCCCCTCAACCAACTGGTAACGCATACCGTGCCCTACTGTACCTGCA
>CAZNFE010000158.1:0-6986 GCA_964571945.1 uncultured Pseudomonadales bacterium | reverse complement strand
ATCGCAGCATAACATGTGGTTGACGATACCCTTGAATGGACACTGATAATCTCCCTGGCAAAGCCGGGGGTTTTCGCTTTCAATGAAATGATCATATCGAGTAAGACTATTGATTACTGAACAAAGTGTAGGTGCAATCGTCATGGGCTTTGACTTTGGCACGCAATCGATCGGTATTGCCGTCGGACAGGAAGTAACCGGTACCGCTACCGCACTGAAACCGCTGGCGGCAAAGGATGGCAAACCCAACTGGGAACTCCTGACGCAAATCGTAAATGAGTGGCAACCCTGCCGGTTTGTAGTGGGAATGCCTTACAATATGGACGGTTCAGACAGCATGCTTTGTATACGTGCAGCGAAATTTGGTCAGCGTTTATCGGGGCGTTTTGGAATCTCCTGGGTGGGCGCCGACGAGCGATTAACAAGCTTTGAAGTCAAATCTTCACTCAAGGCTGCTGGCACTAAACGAAAAGGTCCCATCGATAGCCTGGCTGCGAAACTGATTCTCGAATCCTGGTTCAGATCCCGATCGTAGGTATTTACACGAACAACAGGATTACCCGTCTTCGGTGGATTCCAGCGTAAATCCGGCGGAGGGTTCTGCCGGTGGGGTGCTATCTTCCGCACCGCCTTCCAGCACAGGAGGTTCCCTGCCGGATAGCTTGATCATCAGGCGCAGATCATTTGCCGAATCAGCATGAGCCAACGCCGATTCATGACTTATCTCGCCATCCATATAGAGATTGAATAAAGCCTGGTCGAATGTCTGCATGCCCTGTTCAGTGGATTTGGACATTAGTTCCTTGACCAGATGCACTTCGCCTTTGCGAATATGATCCGATACCAGTGGTGTGTTGATCAGGATTTCGATTGCTGCCTGGCGCCCCGTGCCGTCAATGGTTGCCAATAGCTGTTGGGCGATCATGGCCCGTAGATTCATCGACAGATCCATCCACACCTGCGAATGCCGATCCGCCGGGAAAAAGTGGATGATACGATCCAGAGCCTGGTTCGCATTATTGGCATGGAGGGTGGCCAGGCACAAGTGGCCGGTTTCAGCAAATGCGAGCGCATAGTCCATGGTTTCACGGGAGCGAATCTCACCGATCATGATGACATCAGGCGCCTGCCGCAGTGTGTTTTTGAGAGCAACTTCGAAACTTGGCGTGTCCACGCCCACTTCCCTTTGGGTAATCAGGCAGCCTTTATGCTCATGAACGAATTCAATCGGATCTTCAATGCTAATAATGTGACCCTTACTGTTCATGTTTCGATGGCCACTCATTGAAGCCAAAGAGGTGGATTTACCGGTACCTGTTGCGCCGACAAAAATAATTAACCCGCGCTTGGTCATCGCAAGTTCTTTAATAATCGGCGGGAGCTTGAGTTGTTCACAGGTCGGTATGTCGGTTTCAATTCTCCTCAACACCATGCCAGGCATGCCTTTCTGAAAGAATGCACTGACCCGAAATCTGCCTGCGATGGGCGACTGAACAGCGAAATTACATTCACGTTCGCTTTGATATTCTTCTATTTGCTCTGCCGTCATCGCACTGTGTACCAGTTCGGTCGCTTGTTCGGGGGTCAACGGTGTCCGTGACATTGGTGTCATACGACCATTGACCTTGATGGATGGTGGCATATTGGCTGTCACAAAAAGATCCGAGGCGCTCTGATCCACAACTATCTTTAACAGTTTATCGAAATCAATCATGATGTCAGTGCGAGTCCTTCGAATTGATAGTTATTGAAAATCTTCAGGCATCTTCGCCTTGTCGGCTGCCTGTTCCTTGGTGATAATATTTTTGTCCACCAGATTCCTCAACGTCTGATCGAGAGTGATCATGCCGTACGAGGCGCCAGTCTGAATGGCTGAATACATCTGGGCTATCTTAGCTTCGCGAATCAGATTACGAATTGCAGGTGTGCATACCATGATTTCATGGGCAGCTACCCGACCACCGCCAGTTTTCTTCAACAGAGTTTGCGATATCACAGCCTGCAGCGACTCCGACAACATTGATCTTACCATTTCCTTTTCTGCGGCAGGAAACACATCAATGATTCTGTCAATCGTCTTGGCTGCCGAGGATGTGTGCAGCGTGCCGAACACCATGTGCCCGGTCTCCGCTGCTTCCAGAGCCAGTCGAATGGTCTCCAGATCCCGCATTTCACCCACCAGAATGATATCGGGGTCTTCTCGAAGTGCCGATCGCAACGCCTCGTTAAAGCCAAGGGTATCCCGGTGCACTTCTCTCTGATTGACCAGACATTTCTTACTCTCATGCACGAACTCAATGGGATCTTCTACGGTCAGAATATGCTGGTATCTGGTGTCATTGATATAGTCCATCATTGCCGCTAGCGTGGTGCTTTTGCCAGATCCGGTTGGCCCGGTAACGGTAATCAGACCACGGGGAGTCTCGGAAATGTCTGTGAAGATCTGTCCCATACCCAGGTCATCCATGGTAAGAATCTTGGATGGAATGGTTCTAAAGACACCCCCGGCGCCACGATTGTGATTAAACGCATTGACCCTGAATCTCGCGACCCCGGGAACCTCGAATGAAAAGTCACACTCGAAAAATTCTTCATACTGTTTGCGCTGCTTATCGTTCATGATCTCGTAGATGAGCGCGTGGACCTCTTTATGATCCAGCGCGGGTAGATTGATGCGACGAATATCACCATCTACACGAATCATAGGCGGCAGACCCGCTGACAGATGGAGATCGGATGCGCCCTGTTTCTCGCTGAATGCAAGAAGTTCTGTAATATCCATAATCCTGTTACCTTCCGGTATAGTTGAAAAATGTCAGACTGCCAATAAAGTTAATAGTATTATTGAATCAGCCAATAAACCACTACTTCATTTATCTAATTGACCCGGACAACCAGACCCAGTATATGAGTAAACCAAGCTCAATCCAGTCCAATATTGATCAACTCAGGCAACAAATCCGTGCCCTGGAGTCCAAATACAAGCGTCAAACGGCTGTTCGGCTGATCGGCGTTAGTAAAACGAAGTCCAGCAACCAGATTGAAACCGCCGTCAGAGCAGGTCTCTCCGATATTGCTGAAAACTACCTGCAGGAAGCATTGAAAAAGCAGGCCGAGTTGTCGCATCTTCAACCAGTCTGGCATTTCATCGGACCCATTCAGTCAAACAAAGCCGCCAAAATTGCTGTTAACTTCAGTTGGGTGCATAGCGTAACCAGTATCAAAATAGCGGAACGCCTGAGCCGTCAGCGACCTGGTCACCTCGACCCTCTGCAGGTGTTGATCCAGGTAAACATTTCGGACGAAGCAACCAAGTCCGGAGTGTCTCCATCATCGGTCACGGAACTGGCACTGGCAATCCAGACCCTACCAAATCTCCAGCTAAGAGGGCTGATGGCAGTACCCGCTCATACAGATTCTCTTACCTTGCAAAGAGAACCTTTTCAAGCTATGCGGCAGCTATTGGAGAAAGTACGAACAGATATCAACGCAGCTAGCATGGACCAACTCTCCATGGGAATGAGCCAGGATATGGAAGCTGCTATTGCGGAAGGGGCAACCATGGTGAGAATTGGTACCGCCATTTTTGGTAGTCGACCGAAATCTCCAGGGCACAATGCTGAATTTACTCCCTCAGGAAGGACATGATCAGGTGAATAAGACACGCAAACTACACCAGGCCAAACTGGCTTTCATCGGTGCCGGTAACATTGCATCTGCGATCGTTACCGGGCTTACTGGCAAAGGTATACCGCCTGCTAATATTATCGTGGCTGATCCATCGGACAGTCAACTTGCCAGGTTTCGATCCATGGGCATCCAAGCTACCGATGACAATCATGCTGCTGTTGCCCAGTCTGATATCGTCATCCTCAGTGTGAAACCCAACGTGCTGCCCTCTGTAGCCAGGCAGATTGCCGATATTGCGAAAACTGCGCAGCCTCTCATTCTATCTGTCGCTGCTGGCGTCACCCTGCCTTCACTCTCCACGTGGTTGGGCGAGCAGCAGGCTATAGTGAGGTGTATGCCGAATACGCCTGCACTAGTGCAATTGGGAGCCAGCGGCCTGTTTGCTAACGACAAGGTTACTTCAGCACAACGAAACACGGCCGAAGAAGTACTCAATGCAATTGGTATCTCTGTGTGGATGGAGCAGGAAAGTCAGCTCGATGCAGTGACCGCTCTGTCTGGCAGCGGTCCGGCTTACTTTCTCTACATGATTGAAATCATGTGTCAGGCTGGTATCGATATGGGATTAACACCTGAAAGTGCTCAAAAACTGGTATTGCAAACTGCGCTGGGTACAGCCACCATGGCGATGCAATCCGATGCTGAACCGGCTGAATTACGGCGCGGTGTCACATCACCCGGCGGCACCACCGCAGCGGCTCTCGATAGTATGCAGGAGAACGACTTAGCCGGTATATTTTCAACGGCAATTATGGCCGCTCGGAAACGATCGGTTGAATTATCCGGGTTCGCAGATTAACAGCAGGCACGGGCCCTCATGAATGCCAATAGCTTTTTACAATCGAAACAAATCCAGAAGAGAGCAATATGACACAGAATTTTGCTAATGCCGGTGCCTATCTAATCCAGACCTGCTTTGGTCTGTATATCCTGGTTATCGCACTGCGATTTCTCATCCAGGCATCCAGGGCCGACTTTTACAATCCCATCTCTCAGGCTGTCGTGAAGTTCACAGATCCAGGTCTCAGGCCATTGCGCAGGATAGTACCGCGATTATGGAACTTCGATCTTGCTTCTTTGATACTGGCGCTGGTAGTGCAGATCATCGCATTGATCATCATATTCTTACTCTATGGCGAGTCACTGCCCAATCTACTTGTGCTGTTTGCCTGGTCAGCTCTCGGGCTTTTCTCACTCATACTAAAAATCTATTACTTCTCACTCATTGCGATGATCATCGTTAGCTGGATCGCTCCCTACAGCAATCACCCGGCGATCGCTTTGATTCATCAAATAGTCGAGCCGATCTGCTCACCAGCCAGAAAATTACTGCCACCGATGGGAGGTTTGGATTTTTCCGTTATTCTGGTTTTCGTGGGTATCACATTGATAGACTCGTTTCTGGTGGTCCGCCCATTGCAAATGTTTTTGGGAATCCCATCCGGATTGATATTTGGTCTTTGATTATGTGAATGGCTGCCTACTGGAGCGATCAATATGGCGGAATTTTTTCATTGGCAAGATGACGATCTCTATTTACAGGTTCGCGTCCAGCCTCGCTCATCACGTGATCAGATTTCAGGTCCTCTGCACGAGCGGTTAAAAATCAAGATCACCGCACCGCCGGTCGACGGCAAAGCGAATAGTCACCTGATAAGGTTTCTGGCACGACAGTTTAAAACACCCGCTAGCAGGATATCCGTTATCAGCGGTCACTCCAGCCATAACAAACGCCTTCTGATATCGCACCCCACTGTCGTTCCTGACTGGTTGAAATGAACATTCATGGAGTGGAAGTACCCGCATGCATGCTTATCGGTCTGATGTTGTTGTTGCTTCCGGTTGCCGCTGCTGGTGCTCAGTTCCAGCAATTTGGCGAAGTCAGGGTCTATTACACTTCACTGAGAAGTACCTTGATACCTGCCAAAGTAGCAGCACAGTACGACATTGTACGTGTAGTTAATCAAGCGGTGACGAATATTGCCGTCAAACAGAACAACAGGGCTGTTAAGGCCCGGATAAGCGGGTTTTCAACCAACCTGATGAATCAGGCCAGCAAACTGAAATTTGCTGAAGTACGTGAACAATCTGCGATTTATTATCTTGCGAGTTCACCCGTCGGTAGCAACGAGACTATCGTGTATTCCGTAAAAATAGAGATCGAGGGCCGCAACTCGCCAATCGTTCTCGAGTTCAAACAGAGCTACTACTGACAACAGACACAGGGAACAAAGATGACGAACAGGCTCTACCCGTGACCCGGCGCCGTATCGTTGTAGCCAGCAACAACCACAAAAAACTGCAAGAGTTGCAACATGGATTTGCCGGCAGAATACAGCTGATCGATCAGGCCAGCCTTGGCGTTAGCGAAGCAGCGGAAACCGGTCTGACCTTTATCGAAAATGCGCTGATAAAAGCACGCAATGCAGCGGATCAAACCGGACTACCTGCAATAGCAGACGACTCCGGCCTGGAAGTGGATTTCCTCAATGGCGCTCCGGGGATCTATTCTTCCAGGTACGCAGGTCCGGGAAGCGATGATCAGGCCAATATCCGAAAACTACTCGAAGCACTCTCAAGCGTGCCCGATGTGCAGCGAACAGCACGCTTCCAATGTGTGATCGTCATGCTGAGAAGTGCAACTGACCCTACCCCGCTAGTCTGCCAGGGAACCTGGGAAGGCCTTATCCTCCATGAACAGCTTGGCGCCAATGGGTTCGGTTATGACCCGGTATTTTATGTGCCCACACATCAAACATCTGCAGCTCAACTGGATCCGGCGGTTAAAAACAGCATTAGCCACCGGGCTCAGGCAGTTGCTCGCTTGATTCAGGAATTGCTGTGACAGCCGGAAGCAGGACACTGCCACTGTCACTTTACGTGCATATCCCCTGGTGTCTCAAGAAATGCCCTTACTGTGATTTCAACTCACACACCTTTGCAGACTCATTTCCGGAATCAGAATACGTCGATGCGTTGCTAATGGACCTCGCGGAAGATTGTGTTTATGCCAATGATCGAGTACTGGAGTCGATTTTTTTTGGCGGTGGAACGCCAAGTCTGCTCTCGCCTACTGCTGTAAACAGACTACTATCCGGATGCAGAGAACTATTCACATTCTCGCCGAACATCGAGATCTCGCTGGAAGCCAATCCCGGTGCTGTAGACAGCGCCAAATTCAACGAATACCGCGCGCTGGGCGTAAACCGATTATCTCTGGGTATTCAGAGCTTCGATGACGAGCAGCTGAATGGATTAGGTAGAATTCATGATAGCAGGCAAGCCAGACAGGCTAT
>CAZNFE010000157.1:0-7013 GCA_964571945.1 uncultured Pseudomonadales bacterium | reverse complement strand
GATAATGGGCTGGTCAACAATTTCCTATACCAGAAATCACTCTGATTAAATTATGGATGCCGAATTGGGGTAGATCTTTTTGAGACACGCTGCAAGTACATCCATGTACGCTCCGCGGAAGCATCCATGATTCCGAGGGTCGCAAAAAGATCTACCCCACTTCGGCAACGAACTCCAAGTGATTTCAATTATTTGGCAAGGGTGATTGGCAGTTAGTACCAACGATGCAAACCAATTCAGAAGATTCCGGCTTCAAGTCCAGCGGCCATCGTCATCCCCATTTCGTGACACTTATCCAGATCCTCACTTGTTACTTCACCCCTTGAGATGATTGGTTCCATAACCTCTGTGAATGGATAGCCGTTCCCGATCCGTCTGATGCTACGTAGCGCACCCGTGCCGTCGTTACCTGCACTGATAAAGATCGCATAAGGCAATCCCTGGACTTTTCCTTCCAGGGGATAGTAGGTACGATCCAGGAAGTCTTTCACCACTCCAGACATATAGCCGAAATTCTCGGGCGTACCAATGATCAAACCATCACACCATAGCAAGTCATCCACACCGGCTTCCGCTGCCAGACCAAACCTCAATTCAACTTCCAGTTCAGGCGACTCGGCACCCCGTTTCACCGCCTGGGCCATGCTTGCAGTGTGACCGGTCTGAGTGTGATAGATTATCAACAGATGTTTCAAGAAGGATCTCTATTTATCGATGGCTTACGCCAGGCAGTACGCACAACATTTCATACAGAATATTCGCAGCAGTTAATGAGGTATTACCAGACAAATCATACGGCGGCGCAACTTCCACCAGATCACAACCAACTATGTTCATTGTCTGACAGCCACGAATAATCTCCAGGGCCTGGGTAATATTCAATCCCCCCACCTCTGGCGTACCTGTTCCCGGGGCAAAGGCCGGGTCCAGTCCGTCTATATCAAAACTGATATAAACAGGCACCTCTCCCATCATGCTTCTTACTTCTTTCATCAGGGGAGCAAGAGACTTATACCAACACTTTTCTGCCGTCACAACTCTAAATCCCTGTTCTCTTGACCAGTCAAAGTCATCGGCTGCATAGCCGGTGCCTCGCAAACCGATCTGCACGACTTTGTCACACTGCAACAACCCCTCCTCTACTGCACGGCGAAAAGGTGTGCCATGCGCAATCTTCTCACCAAACATGGCATCATTTATATCCGCGTGTGCATCCACATGAACGAGCGCGACTGGTCCATATCTCCGATGCATGGCACGCAGTATCGGCAACACGATGGTATGGTCACCACCCAGAGTCAGAGGAATACATGGTCCCGACAGAATTTGCTGATATGCACTTTCAATCAAGCGTACGGATTCCAATAGATTGAAAGTATTAACTGCCACATCCCCGAGATCTGCAATTTGCAGGCTGTCGAACGGTGCAGCTCCGGTTGCCATATTGTACGGTCTGAGCAGCGCAGATTCTGCACGAATTTCGCGGGGACCAAATCGTGCGCCGGATCGGTTCGAGGTGCCGATATCCAGAGGTACGCCAACGAAACAAACATCCAGATCGCTACTGGATTCAGCCGTGGGTAATCGCATCATCGTCGCAGGGCCGGCAAACCTGGGCATTTCATTACCGCCAAGTGGCTTATTTTTTTCATCAGCCATTTTTCTATGTCCTTGCTTTGGAATCTTCTGGAACGATCATCGAATACCTCCTGCCGGTTCTTGTCCTGGTCCGGCATCTCCATCAACCCCGACAAGAATGACATGTAATCTCTTTGGACCATGTGCACCAAACTCAAGAATCATCTCAATATCACCGGTGCAGGATGGACCAGATATAAGAGTCAGATCTCTGGGCATTACTAACCCCGAAGCGCTCCGTAATCGGTCCCAGATATCTTCGTAAACACCAACAAGATCGGTAGCATTGAGTATCACGATATTGGTTTCGGAAAGAAAATTCATGGTGATCGAATGGTTTCTGGAAGAACACACAACCAGACTGCCTGTTTCTGCAACCGCGCCAAAACAAGCAGTGATACCGACTGAGATACTCCGTTTTGGCTGCCAGGATTCAATTTCGATTTCCGGATTCACTGTCCATGGTAATCCCAAACGTTCGACTTCCTCATCAAGACACACTTTGAATTCCAGATTATTTTGCCGTAGGTAGTCGGCGATTGCCCCGGGCACCTGTTCCGAAGATTCGACCTGTGCCACCGTTCCCTGCACCGCTGTCAGCATGGCTGTAAAAAGTTCAATTAGACCGGCTTGACTCTTCTTTCCTCTTGCCGGGATCGTATTTCTAGCATGCTTCAGGAATCGTTTTTCGATCAGATTCTTCCGATCATCCAGGCTGGAAGTGCTGGATAAGCGGGTTGCCATTTTCGCTAACAGCTTCTCCCTGGTACTCACTTTCTTTTTTTCCATTGCGACATAAAACTTCCCTTTCGATCTACTTTCATATCCCGATGCCTCGTCCAGCCACCAGCGATACCCGGCAGATTCGTTAGCCAATTGCCTTTTGAAGATCCGACCAGGCGCAGAAACCATGCAGCAATTCCAATCACAAACCGGTACAGTAGCGGAAATCGATTTAGCCATCCCCAGCCAATAATCGCTATCCGTAAACTCGATGGGGCCAGGTGTTGCTCAAATTCTTTTTCCCGCCATAATCGCATCAAATCCGGTAGCGGAATCCGAACCGGGCAGACCTCCTCACAACGACCACATAACGTGGACGCATTTGGCAAGTGACCCGCTTTATCGATACCAGACAGTTGCGGAGTTAACACGGCACCCATAGGACCACTATATACCGAGCCATATGAGTGGCCGCCCACCGAGAGGTAAACCGGGCAATGATTCAGACAGGCAGAACACCGAATGCACCGCAGCATATCTTGAAACTTTGTACCGAGCATATCTGAACGGCCATTATCCACCAGTACCACGTGAAAGTTGGCTGGGCCGTCCACATCACCTTCCCTGCGGGGACCGGTAATAAATGAGGTATAGGATGAGATTTCCATGCCAGCGGCAGAACGGGCTAATAATCTGACCAGAGTCGAAGCATCCTCCATCGTAGGTACTATTTTTTCTATCCCTGTTACTACGATATGTGTATCTGGTAAGCCCGTTGCGAGTTCCGCATTTCCTTCATTCGTCACCAGTACAACCGTCCCGGAATCAGCCACCAGAAAATTTGCACCACTGATTCCCACATCCGCGGCGAGGAATTTTTCTCTCAATACCTGTCGGGCTTCAGCTACCAGATCAGCTCTTTCCGTGAGCTTCTCATTGAATCCCAGCTTGCGGTGGTGTTCAAAGAAGGTTTCGGATATCTGTTCTTTATTCAGGTGAATTGCCGGTGCAATGATATGACTCGGTTTTTCATCTCTGAGCTGAATGATATATTCACCCAGATCCGTTTCGACTGTATTTATCCCCGCTGCTTCCAGATACGGTACCAATTCGATTTCTTCTGTGACCATTGACTTACTCTTGGTAACAGCCTGCGCATCCACCGACTTGCATATTGTGAGAACTTCAGCTCTTGCTTCATCGGCGCCTGATGCCCAGTGGACATGCCCACCAGCTGAGACTACCTGCTCCTCAAAGTGATGCAAATACATATCCAGGTTCTGCAGCACATGATCTTTTATGTCCCGTGCTTCATCCCGTAATGTTTCGAATTCCGGCAGGTTGTCTTTCGCTAACTTGCGTCGCTGGGATAAACCCATGCCCAACAAGGACATTGATTCCTGCAACTTCGAATCATGCAGTGCACTATCCGACAGGCTGATGAATTTCTCGCTGGTTACCTGCATCTGCTATTCCTTATCCGCTGCTCGATTGACCAACAATTCAGCATAGTGATATACCGGGATTGGAGACCCGCTGCGGTGCAGTTTCCCCTCGATGTTCAGAATACAGCCCAGGTCACCAGCTACCACGCATTCGGCCTGGCTTTCCTGAATATCCCGGATCTTATTCTCGACCATGTTGTTGGATATGTCTGGATATTTGACACAAAAGGTTCCGCCAAAGCCGCAACAAACATCCGAATCATTCATCTCCTGTAATTTCAGGCCGCTAACCTGTTTTAGCAGCTCCCTTGGTTGTTCCCTGATTCCCAGTTCCCGGACACCGGCACAGGAATCATGGTAGGTAATTGATTTGTCAAAGCGAGCGCTAATTTTCAAGCTGGTTTTTTCGCGTAGAAAAATGGATAACTCATACACTTTACTGCTCAGCAGTTCTGCCCGTTCACGCATCGGGTCATCAGCTGCAAAAAGTGTTGGGTAGTGCTTTTTCAGCATGCCTCCACATGACCCGGAAGGAATTACCACATAGTCATAGTCCGCAAACAAATCAATCATCCTGCAGGCTATTTTTTTTGCCGCCGACCTGTCCCCGCTATTGAAATTCGGTTGACCACAGCAGGTCTGGTTCAATGGTACTTCCACCTTGAAGCCCGCCTGCTGCAACAGTTCAACGCTGGACAGACCCACCTCCGGCCGAAAAACATCGACCAGGCAGGTTACGAATAAGGCAACCGTCTTGTCATCACTCACTTTATGTCCCCTTCTTCTCCCTTAGTCGAATGATTCTGCCGGACACGAATGTATAGTCCGGAATCTCCAGATTATAAGGTGCGGCCTGACCTGATAACACCCTTCCCGAATAATCGTAACTACTCTTGTGGCAGGGACATTCAAATCCGATTGAACTTTCCGGCGTTCCCTGATTTACAGCGATCTCACAGCCCAGGTGCGTGCAGTTGGTATATGCAACGAGATATTCCGGGCGCAGGGAACGGTAAGGATTCAAAGCAAAGCCGGGCTGTCTGGACGCCTTCGAGTTCGGGTCTTGCAGCATTCCATCGATTGTTTGTTGTAGTTTCGACAACACTTCTTTAGACCGATGAAGGACAACAATTCTGCGACCCAGCCAATCGACAAACATCGATTCATTCAGGCCTAGCCCGGATACATCGATTTCAATACCGGGGTCTTCATCAATCCTGGGTATCAGAAATTTGATGAAGGGTACACCTGCAAAACCAAGTCCCATCAGGGTGAAGAGTTTCACCGCTCCTGCCAATACAGTGCGTCGTGTAGAAATCCTCTGGTCTTTACTATGCAGCAACTTTTTCATGCGGAATCTGTCCCATCCGGTATCGTTGCTCCCATCAAAGTCTCCCTGGATACAGTCACCTGCACTGTTCAATGGCTGTTTCTGGCTCACAATTCAGGATTTGTCTTCTGGTACGAGATTTCCGCATTGCAGAATTCCAAGCCTGTTTGATACTCTATCAGATTAAGTCATTTTAACGGAACACCCTGGATGGATATGCATTTTGCCACGCTCTGGGAACACATTTCTGATGTGATCCCCGATCAACCAGCACTCGTGCATGGCAATACCAGGGAAAGTTGGGCAGAATTTGATGTCCGTGCGGCAAAACTCGCTTCAACACTCAGCCAGGCCGGATTGGCAGCGGGTGCCAAGATCGGCCTTTACTTACACAATAGCAATGAGTATCTGGAAGCACAGTACGCGATATTTAAAATTCGCGGCTGCCCAATAAACGTCAACTACCGCTATCTGGAAGACGAACTGATTTATCTGCTGGATAATGCCGATGCCGAAGCATTATTTTTTGAAGCATGTTATGCAGATCGAATTCAACAGATAAAAAGACGATTGCCCAATCTGAAACTGTGGATTCAGGTAGATGATGGAACCGGCGATCTTCTAGACGGCGCAGTCGGCTTCGAAGACAGCATCGAGCAACACACACCCCAGGAACGAATCAAACGCGATCCGGCAGATCTGTACATGATCTATACAGGTGGTACAACCGGTATGCCAAAAGGCGTGATGTACGAAACCGGTGCCTTGTGTAGTATGTTGTTGGCGGGTTACATCTGGCGAGGCCTGAAACCTCCGGAAAATCTGCGCAGCACAGTACATTTGGTTGAACATCTGCACGCATCGAACCAGCTTCCGATCTCCCTGGTTGCCTGCCCCTTGATGCACGGTACCGGGATCTGGCTCGGAGCCATGCAGGTACTCAACATGGGCGGTTGTGTGGTCACCGTGCCGACTCTGAAATTCGACCCTGATGAATTGCTGCAAACCGCAGAAGACGAACGGGCAACCGAACTGGTCATCGTTGGTGATGCATTCGCGAAACCCATGCTTCTGGCCATGGAATCTGCCAAAAGGAAAGGCAGACCATATGAAATTAGCAGTATGCAAAGAATTTTATCATCAGGTGTCATGTGGACCTCTGCAGTCAAAGAAAAGTTGCTTGAATTCAACGACATGATGCTGATTGATGCCATGGGCTCTTCAGAAGGCGGCATGGGGGTATCTATAAGCAACCGAAAGGTCATGAGCAAAACAGCTCAATTTTCGCTAAACAATGCGGCAAAGGTCTTCACCGATAACAATGATGAAGTGAGACCCGGATCGGGAGAATCCGGCATGATCGGGACTGCGAGTCTGGTTCCGCTTGGTTACTACAAGGATGCGGCAAAATCCAGCAACACCTTTCGAATTATAAATGGAATCAAGTACAGTTTTCCGGGAGATTACGCAAGAATCGAGTCAGATGGTTCCGTAACACTGCTTGGACGTGGATCCATAAGTATCAACACTGCCGGAGAAAAAGTCTTTCCGGAAGAAGTGGAGGAAACTGTAAAACTGCACCCATCGATTTTTGATTGTCTGGTTGTGGGTGTACCGGATGAAAAACTGGGTGAACGAGTGGTGGCAGTTGCCTCATGCAATGAAAACGAATCCATCAGCGAAGCTGAAGTCATTCACACCTGCCGCTCCATTCTGGCTGGTTTCAAGGTACCCAAACAAGTGATTTTTGTGCCGAAGGTCGAACGAGCCGAAAACGGCAAAGGTGATTACAAGTGGGCCCAAGCCATTGCAATGCTGTGGATCTAGGAGGCTGACCGAGAACTGCAACCGTAACGAGGGCAAGACTGATTGCGTCA
>CAZNFE010000156.1:0-7037 GCA_964571945.1 uncultured Pseudomonadales bacterium | reverse complement strand
ACCCCATCGTACCCCCAGCTAATCCAGGGGTAAACCACTCGGCGGTCGCCAATCGAAGCACCTGTTGCATCAGGCCCTAAAGCGACCACTTCACCAAAAATTTCATGACCGAGTACATGACCGGGGCGACCGACCGGTAGTGCGTTACCACCACCCAGATCGAATGATGCATCGTGCATATGGATATCAGAATGGCACACGCCACAGGCAACCGTTTTAATCAACACTTCAGCGCCCTGGGGCACAGGTGTCTCAGTTTCTGATCTGACGAGTGGTTCACCGGGTCCGGCAGTTTGGTAAGAGATCATACTGTTTACTCCAGAAATTCAAAAAACAAAGCGAGTGACAGGCTACAGAAATCGCTTTCACTATGCCAGTGAAATGAGTGCGATCATCTTCTCCCATTCGTTAGTTCCTGTCGGTATGCCACATCATCAGAAAGTACCCTTGTGGCGATCAATCCAGCATGATTAAACCCGCCCCAAACAATTCAATACGACTATATCAGGACAAGAACTCGCTAGGCATTGCGGATAGTCAATCCGCCATCTACCGGCAGCGCGACACCCGTTATATATGAAGCAGCAGGCAGTACCAGACTTAGAGTCGCATGGGCTACTTCTTCTGCTTCCGCGTAGCGCCGGAGGGCAACCCGGCGTCGTGCAAAGATCTCTTTATGTTCATCGGAAATCGCGGCAGTCATGCCGGTATTTATCGGTCCGGGACAGACACAGTTAACGGTAATGCCCTCCCCTCCCAGCTCAACTGCAAGTGACCTGGTCAATCCGATCACACCTGTTTTCGCCGCCGTGTAGGGGCTATTGTATCGTGTAGCACCTAATCCTTCGGTAGAAGCAATATTGACAATTCTAGGATGTTCCGAGTCTCTAAGATATGGCAATGCAGCCCGTATAGTATGGGTATGTGCGGTAATCAAAACAGCGAACACCCTCTCCCAGGCGGCCTCGTATCCATCATCGTCGATCGCAATGCCGATAGATATCCCGGCGTTGTTCACCAGGATGTCAATTGCACCGAAGTGAGCAGCAATATCATCAATGACTTTCCTGATCTCACCGCCATCAGACAAATCCAGTTCCCACCCTCTTGCATCGTGACCTGCGGTAATGATGCCATTCACGACTTGCTGCAGGGGTTCTGAATTTATATCTATTGCCGCTACCCTGGCTCCTTCATCAGCAAACAATTCCGCGGTTGCACGACCCATACCGCTGGCAGCACCCGTTACTATCGCTACTTTCCCGTCAATTGACCTACTCAGTTTTGACAACTTCATAACCTTTTCCTGTAACCGGTTTATTAGGTAGTTCCTATGTTGATTTCAATCGTTTTATCAATTCACGTTCAACCAGCCATAATCTATCCTGTCCCCATGTTGAAAACTCATCCAAGCGAAAAGAGGGCACACCCCAAAGCCCATAGTCAAACATTTCCTGACGATTACTGTCTGCTATAGAGCGCCATTCAGTATTTGCCAGCTCCTTGCGTGCAATCCGCCAGTCCAGCCCTGCTCTTTCGACAATCCGTTTCAGGCCGCGATCAGATCCGGCATAAATACCATCGGCGAATGCTGCATGCAGAAAGGAAAGCACATACTCTTCACCCTTATCTTCGCTAATCGCATAGGGCATAATGGCATACCCTCGTTCAACAGGTGTCCCAACAGGATCGGCTACTCTACCAAACGATATGCCCAGACGTCTGGCCTCTCGTTTTGCATCCATTAAAATATAGGTTCGTTTCAACCCTGGAACAGGAAGTCCGCGCATTATCATCGGCAGCACATAACGTAATTTCAATTCCACACCATAATGATGTGCAAGCGCCACCACTCTGTCGGCAGCGATACAGGTGTAAGGGCTTCTGAAAGAGAGAAAGTAATGCAGCACCGGTTTACCAGTCACCGCCTTCAGATTGGAAAACTGCAACTCTGGCGGTGAGATAATCGCTAATTCATTCGGCTCATTGCGCCGCGCTCCGAGTTGATCAAGTCGCTCGGTAAGGTAATGCAGTCTATCTATCCCCCAGTACCACTCACCGCCGTAGTAAAAGGTTGCACCCAGATAATGCCCCAGGCTCTCACGCTTTGCCGATCCCTCCGCCATCATGTCTTCAGCTTCAGCCAAAGTCACAGTACCCAATTCGTCTTCCAGTTGATCCAGCATTGTCTCATCCTGCTCCCAATATGCCCTGTCAATGGAGCTCGCATTAGCGATAAACCTGCCATCCCGGATCGCCCTGGCATGTATTCGGGAAGCCCGATCCAGGGTAATTTGTGGGGGTTGACTCTCTGCCCTGTAACAAATCCCATATTGAGAAGCGATGTCGTGCACATCCGTGCGCGCGTATTCAATCAGCTTTTTTCTTTCCGGAGCGGCCCAATCCGGCGGAGGTGCGACCAGCATAATCTCAAGGCTGATTTCAAAACTTTGTTGCAATTGCTCTAGAAATTGCACTGCCAGAAAGCTGTAAGGATCATCGATCTGATGAAAATAATAGACCTGATGGGACGCACCATTTTTCAACCGCAACGCTTCGGTTTTGCGCCGCTGCCTATCTAGCCGTGCATCGGCTGTTAAATATTGTGAAACTATGGGTGTGATCACTCCCTTCATCAGAGACACGGAAACTTCCTCACTTATCCTTCAATAACAATCCTCCGGCCTTATCGGAGGTATTTCGATACGATGGCATACACGTCCATATATGTTCCTTCCGATGCAGCGCTGAACACACTCCTGAGTTGCTAAAGTAGGTGCCATCAGGTCTGCAATATATCCTTCACACCATCAGAAAAATTCTTAGCGGCTTTCTCATCGTCGATAATCCTGCCCAGTTTCACTGGCACTTCAATACCTCTCTGGCAAGCAGGCCTTACGCGTATCGCATCTCGCCATCGCTTCAGGTTATCCAGACCATCGGCTGATACACCCGACCACTTGTAGGTTCGAACCCAGCACCAATTGGCAATATCAGCAATGGAAAACTCATCAGCCAACCACTCACTCTCTCCCAATCTGCGATCGAGTACTTCCAACAACCTTCGGGTTTCGTGTTGGTATCGATCAATAGCCGGTTGAATCTTCTCGGGAAAATAGCGAAAAAATACATTTGCCTGTCCCATCATGGGACCAATACCCCCCATCTGGAACATCAGCCACTGGATGACTTTGGAACGCCCTTTAGAATCAGATGGCATCAGGCGACCAGTCTTCTCAGCAAGGTAAATCATAATGGCACCGGTTTCGAATACCACGAAATTTTCGGCATCTCTATCGACGATGACGGGAATTCGTCCATTGGGATTCATGGCAAGAAATGACTCGGTCTTCTGGTCACCTTTACCGAGATCGATCGCATGCACTGCGTAAGGCAGTTCCAGTTCCTCCAGTGTAACGGAAGCTTTCCAGCCATTGGGTGTTCCAGCGGTATACAAGTCAATCACATGTTTCTCCATTACTCAGGTTTACTGAAAGCGAAAACCCCCGCTTTGCCGGAAGATTGTTATTGATTTACCTCTTTGTAAATCCTCCGATATCAATCTTGAAAAGAATCCAGCACAACCGGTCGTACACTGCACAGGGCATTCTAGAGATTCCATCAACCTCAGTCCGAGATCAGGATATGGGGTTGTCACGCATAAAGTCGATCACCGTATTAGCCAGCGTATCGCCCTTGTCTTCCTGAAGGAAATGTCCCGCACCTTCAATGGTCGTGTGATTTTGATTTTGTGCGCCGGGTACCTCTTCCTGGAACCGCCTGAAGCCGCCTGCGGTAACCGGGTCACGATCACTGAAAGCAGTCAGAAAAGGTTTCTCGAATTGTTGCAACACTTTCCAGGCCTTACGGTTTGCTGGAATTTCAGGATCATCCGGAAAAATGGGTACCAGGCTGGGAAACCGGCGTGCACCCGCCTTATAGGATTCATCAGGAAATGGTGCATCGTAAGCTCTGATCTGCTCCTTCGTGAGTTCACCCATGGCACTCATACTAACCACTTCGCTGATGGTGAAATCAGAGTACTCGGCGCAGAACTTGATCCAGTACATAAACCCGGTACCATTCTCATTTTCCTGGAGTTTTGCACCCATCTCGAGTGGTGGTAAGGGGGGAATCGAGTCATAGATTTGATGCATCGCCGGAGCCATCTCGTCTGGAATATCCCTGGCATCAGGTAAACCGGTATTAGCCGTAACCACCCTGGCAAATCGCGAAAGATTTTCCGTAACCACACGAAGCCCAATCAATCCGCCCCAATCCTGGCAGATCAGGGTAATATCACGCAGATTCAGATTATTCACAAATCCATTCATCCAGGTGACATGCCGCGCGTAGCTGTAGTCTTGTTGCACGGTTGGTTTATCTGATTTACCAAATCCTACAATATCCGGTGCAATTACCCGATAACCTGCTGCGACAAAGATCGGAATCATCTTGCGATACAAATAGGACCATGTCGGTTGGCCGTGGATACACAAAATCAGTTCACCATCGGCGGGTCCTTCATCCAGATAATGCATCCGCAACTGGCCGCCGTCACCGTCATCAACACTCACGTATTTGGGTTCAAATGGATAACCTTCCAAAGCGGTAAAACGATCTTCAGGTGTACGTACAAATTCCATTATGAATTTTCTCCCTGCTTATGAAACAAACCTTGTCATTAGACAGAATCACGTAACAATTGTAAATCAGTGGCCTGCTTGATAATCCTAGAAACCGCAGTTGACCGCTCAAAACTATCGTAAGTGATTGATGAAGGAAAACAAAGCTTGATGTTATTCCTCACCCAATGGGTGGGTGAACGCAGGTCGCTACACAAATCTGGGCTGGCGCTGGGTCGCCACAGCTGCGTTACGTCTCTTGGCAAGGGTAGCGGCCATTGCCTGCGAGCCGCGCCTTGCCGTGACGCCCCATCTCTCACCCCATATTCTTGTTCAACTGCGGTTTCTAGGATAATACCGGGATGAAAATTGAGTTTTACGGTTTCTTGCGGTACAAATTCTTGCTTCTGGCAGTTTGTAGTACAATCAGCCGGAAAATGCCAATGATAATTTCCAGTGCACTGCCATGGGTATCAAGCAACAGCAAACTTACTACGGTTTTGAACAGGGTCCGATTCGGCCTCCGAGTGAAGCCAACAGCCTGTTGATTCGAGTGACCCGTAATTGTCCCTGGAACAGGTGCACCTTCTGTTCGGTCTACAAGAACGAAAAATTCACACTAAGGCCGGTTGCACATGTGATTGATGATATCGACCAGATTCATCAGGTTCTCTCTATCATCCGCCAGGAATTAGAAAAACACGGTTCTCTGGAAGCAGCCCATGTGAATGCTCTGGCAGAGCAATACACTGGTGGGGGCAGAAATGTATTTTACACAGCCGTAAACTGGCTTATCCGGGGCGAAGGTTCCGTTTTTCTGCAGGATGCAAATAGCCTGATCATCAAACCGGACGATCTCACTACCATACTCAATCATCTCACAGCATGTTTTCCCTGGATTACCAGAATCACTTCCTATGCACGATCCTACACCGTAAATCGAATCAGCGCGGAGAAACTCGGTCAACTGGCCAGGGCAGGTCTCAATCGTATCCATATTGGCATGGAATCCGGCTCGGATACGGTGTTAGAAAAAATCGACAAAGGTGTTACCAAAGCAGGTCATATCAACGCAGGGCGACTGGTGAAGGGTGCTGGTATCGAGTTATCTGAATATGTTATGCCAGGTATCGGCGGTGTCGATCTATCATCCGAACATGCCCGTGAAACTGCCGATGCTTTAAATCAGATTGATGCCGATTTTATCCGGCTCCGGACACTATCCGTGCCGCCCGGTATACCGCTGCACGATGAATATCAATCCGGTCATTTCAACAAATGCACTGATCTCGACATGGTTCGTGAAATTCGCACTTTGGTAGATCATCTGGATGGAATCACTTCAAATGTGAAAAGCGATCACTTCTACAATTTACTGCAGGATGTTGAAGGGAAATTGCCCGTGGACAAGCAACAGATGTTGCAGGTGATTGATGACTTCCTGGGTCTTCCCTCTCAAGATCAGTTACTCTTCCAGCTCGGTCGAAGAATGGGTTATTTTCAGACTCTGTCAGATCTTGATTCAGCGGAGCAACGTCGTCATGTCGAGAGTATACGAGATCGCTTGCAGGCTACGCCTGAGAATATTGATCGACTTATCGAAGAGAAGCTGCGCGTCTCAATTTAGCAGGCCTGACATTAATCATTAAATCGGAATTGCATCTATGCCATCACAGGAACTGATTGTCTGGGGCGTCGGTACCACTCGCACGATGCGGGTACACTGGCTGCTTCACGAACTTGAACTGCCATATGAAACCAGGCCAATCACCCCAAGATCCGGTGAGACCAAGGAACCTGAGTATCAACGGATCAATCCGAAAGAGAAAGTCCCCTGCCTGCAACATGGTGATTTCAACCTGTCCGAAAGCCTGGCTATTGTCAGCTATATCCGCGAAATGTCGGATATGTTAGTTCGGGATAGCTATCAACAATCTCTGCAAGGAAGAGCAACCTATCTGGAGTGGGCCTCGTTTATCCTGATGGAATTAGATGCTACCAGCCTCTATGTGATGCGCCGTCACAGAGACTTGTCAGAAATTTATGGTGATGCCCCCAATGCAAACCTGACCGCGCAAAAATACTTTGACAAGATGATTCGATCTGTCGATGCGAGGATACCTCCAACAAATGGATTTCTCTGGGGTGATTGCTTTTCGGAAATTGATATTCTGATGACCACCTGTCTTGATTGGGCCTTTTTTTACGATCTTGACCTGACTGACAATGCCGCGGCTTACCGGGCTCGAATGAATTCTCGTGCCGGTTATCAGTCTGCTTCTGCGATGAACTACATCAGTTAGCTTAATCGGGGACAGTTTACTTATTTCCTCCGCCGACTTAATCGGGGAGAGTTTACTTATTTCCTCATCCGGAGGGCTTAAGTGAGCTCGCCACGAGTACGTAGCAGTA
>CAZNFE010000155.1:5383-7072 GCA_964571945.1 uncultured Pseudomonadales bacterium | reverse complement strand
GTTCGAACCTGCGAGAGCACGTGCTCTGTGTTCGGGCGTGATGGAGACCACGTACTTATGGGCAGGCTTTGAATTCTGGATCGACTCGAGATCCGAGCGGCTCAGCTTGAAGATCAGGCTGTTGGTGGTACTCACGGCGGTCACTGCGTGGGGAGAATTATCGTCGATGGGCTGCCTGGTACTCTCATCGGTCGCCTGAATATTCTCAACATCAAAATTCGCATCCAGAAGATCGACTGCCCCGGAAATTAGCCAGTAACTGTATTCATCCTCTGCATCTCTTTTAAAGAGTATGCTGCCTTCCGGCATACTCATTGATTCGCCCTTCTGCAGAGCGTCTGCGATGAATTGCGGGTTCTTGAATCCGCTGAAAGGCGCATAAAGTGCCAATGTTTCAGCAGTGATCTCGTTTGACATCCTGTTTACCTCTTGTACGCCCGATTAGATTTTAAATTTGGCTGGACAATTGCTGGTCCGATGCACTTTCACGATAAGGATCACCGGCTGTGAGCATGGACCAGATAAGTGAATCATAATGACACAGGATATGCTTGTCCAACCGGACTGATTGGAGGGGCTGAACAATCCTTGCGCTGGATCAAGCGTCGAGCGGATTACAGATCAGAGCTCGCCAGCACCCTTTACCGGTCGATAGTAGGGCTTCCCTTGAAGGGATTGATATTTTTTAGTCCAGTTGGCGCCTGCTTCATCCGGTGTAAAGGACCAATCCTGGCGATGGTAGTTCCAGCTATCAGGATTCAGTTTTTCGGCGATCGCCCAATAATAATTCGCTTTGTCCCGATTGTTTTGCTGGTGAAAATATACCCCCAGCTTGAAGTTGGGCTCGGCGAGTGCCTGGTCAGAATTCCGCTTTAGATCGGGCAATTGATTACCGGTTGCATAAACACTCTGCTTTCCGTTCTTTACCCAGTCTTTCACCATGGGAGCATAGTCATTTCGACCGAATTCAAAACCATCCATTTCGTGTGTGGTTGCATAAGTTCCTTCATCAACCCGAATAACCGTTCCGGTTTCATCAATCCACACAGCGGACGGTACGTTCACAAGATTGTAAAGCGATGAGATGGTATGGTTTTCATCTACCAGTGTGATGTAGGAAGCCCGGGCCTGATCGTACCAGATACCGGCTGCTGCTTCGCCACCTGTATCCTGCGCTGCAGCAATTATCACGAAATTATCGTCCGCCAGATCCGCATAAACATCTTGCCAGCCTGGCAAGTCGAATCGGCATCCTCACCATGATGCCCAGGTCAGCAGCAAAACTTTCATATCCTTGAATTGTGACAGTGATACAGGTTTGCCCTGGCGGTCCGGTAGAGTAAACTCAGGCGCAATATGCTGATTGATAAATCGGTTCCGGATGACCGGAATTGCGCCGAAGCTCCAGATGCTCTGGTCATGATCAACGGCATAGGGTTGTTTTAGCTTTCTTGCCAGTTCGGTGACATTAAACCAGTCGGTGCCTTCGCGTGTGAGCAGAAGATTACTCTCCGGGTTCCTCTTGACCGGTACACAGATATCCGCCAGGCAGGCTCCCTGCGGCTTGAGCACAAAGCCATTGACACGCTCTAATTCTGATGCCTGAACCCATAGATCATTCGGGTCAGGAAGAGATTTTTCAATGCCAACCACATGATCCTGATAAAGCACGGTGGATGCGGCTGAAAC
>CAZNFE010000155.1:0-5283 GCA_964571945.1 uncultured Pseudomonadales bacterium | reverse complement strand
AGGGTGGTCAAAATCCACTACATAGTCGTTTGCAATCGCCTGCGGATCAACCAGGACCTCATCGAGATTCTGCACGGGTGCAAACATCAGATTTTCATCCTGCAGAATCTTCACCCACTCATCACGAGTTCGGCTAAGAAATGTCTCGGAAAAGATCCCCATCAATTCAGCGGAATGCTTACTACGGACTTCCGTGGTCTTGTAGCGGGCGTCATTCGTCAATGCGGATTGCCCCGTTACCTTACAGAAAATTGGCCAGAACTTATGTTCCGGGTGGTTGGTTCCCATAATCCATTTTCCGTCCTTGCATTTGAAACAGTTGCGTAACGGAGAGTTTTTGGAGCGGTCCCATTCGACTATTGGATTGGTCTTCAAGATACCGGTGGACAGAAGATTAGAATGCATCAGCCAAAGGGCGGAGCTATAGAGTGATACATGAACTTCCTGACCGAAGCCATGGCGCTCCCGAACGAACAGTGCGCTTATCATGGCATGGCTTGCTGCAATCGCGGTCATCTGGTCAAGAATAATGGCCTGAAGCAAAACCGGTTCACCACCGCCTGTGATAAAGACCATGCCTGAAATGGCCTGGCCCATGGGATCGAATGCACCGACATTGCTCATCGATCCCTCGGGTCCGAATCCGGACACATTGGCATGTATGATGCTGGTATTGATCTTCCGAATAGAGGCATAGTCAATACCCCACCTTGGCTTGGTTTCCTTGCGTAAATTGGTAAGAAATACGTCTGCGCTCTTGATGAGTTGATTGAATATATGCCGCCCCTCTTCGGTATGAATATCCAGGCAGATGCCTTGCTTATTTCGATTGGATAGTTCAAACATATAGCTCCAGTCAGGGCTGGACACCTGGTCGAAATTTACAGCACCCAGATTCTTTTGGGAGCGCTCCGGATCACCCGCCAGTGTCTCTATTTTTATGACTTCTGCACCCATATCCGCAAGAATTGCACTTGCTCCCGGACCTGCGTGCCAGACGGCACACTCGACAATTCGGATTCCTGCAAGCGGACCGTTCAAATCGCTTTCCTGCCGGATACTCTCACTCATACCTGTTACTCTGCCTAATAAAGTAAATGCGCATCATATCATCCCGGGAAAGCGGGGAGGACGATCGTTATCATTACCAGACCTGCCATCGGTATTCCTGCAGCATCGATAGATGCTAACAGTGCTGTGAATACAATAATCATCTGATCAAGGATCCCCGGATGCACGCCGTAGGCCAGGGCAATAAACATCGCCGCTACACATTCGTATAGTGCGGTACCATCCATATTGACTGTCGCTCCGAGCGGCAGCGTAAAGCTTGTAATTTTATTCGATACACCCGCTCCGTTTTCAACAGCCTCCACGGTCAGAGGGTAGGTTGCACTGGAAGAGGAAGTTGAGAATGCTGTCAGAAGGGGAGGTGATAAGGCTCTGAAGTGCTGCAAAGGATTGACTTTTAGTAGCTATCTGGCCACTTGCAGTTCACCGCGGGTAAAAGTTGACACAGTGGGTTCGTGGGGGTGTAATCAGGGCACCAGAAGTATCAATCAGCTTCCATAAGGCACCTTAACTACGATGGATAAGGAGTTTTGCAACCATGGCCCACATAGTACGAATTGATGAGCAGGATGCGGAAGGATCGTTAAAAGAAGATTTTGCCTATATATCGGGTTCTTACTCTAATGCCATGGGTAGCAAGGTACCCACTCCCCAGGTGTATACGACCAGTACCATTGTTCCTGCTTATTTTCACTTTGGTGCAGTTCAAAACAGGGTACTTACCAACAATGGAAAGCACGATAAACCGTCCGGGAAAATCCCGAATATCCTCGTCAATTTCGCTCTGTCCTTTTACAGTTCATGCTTTTACTGAACCGAGTCCATAGCGGCCGTGTTGCCGTTTATTTATCCAGGGCAGGATATCAAAGAGATCCTCTCGAATATTGAATCATCCTCCATTCCGGAAGCCCACAAGCTGATGTTTGACTGGATTAAAGGATTCACAAAAAATTCGGCTGCTTTGAGTCAGGCAGATATTGATCACCTAAGGCAGGGTGGGATCACAGACAAGGAGATAGCTGAATGGGCAAATGTGGCAGCCACACAGACCTGGTTTGTGATGAGCGCCGATGGAGGAGGAATACCTCTTGAAGGGGATACAGTTATTGGTAGTGTAATTGGTAACGATCGGGGTTACTACCACAAAGTAAAAGCTAACAAAGTGTTGTTAGGTGAGAACCAGGTTAGTTTCAACAATACCAGCTTTATTGAGAGCGATTCGGCGGCTATGAGTGAGATTGAACCATGGGCTCAGGCGAGGTACGGGTTTGTGCCGAATCTCTTCAAGGCCGTTTCACTGAGTGCAGATTACAATCCAAGACATCAACTCGCGCTGGAACTTCTGGAAGGACCACAATCCGATTCCCTGTCACCAGCACAGCATGCCATGGTCAGACGTCTGGTAAATCGCCTGAATCGTGGCACATACCTTGATCGAACAACGAGTGAACAGATCAACATTCGTGCACCCGGGATTGATCTCGATAACTGTGACCTGGCGGAGTTTACCGGTCAGGATGAAGTAGTGCTCAAGTTTGCCAGCAAGCTGTTGAAAAATTCCTACAAAGTGACGGAAAAAGATGCTGTTGGTTTCAAGGCATGCGGCCTGGATGATGAAGCGTACGTTGATGTTATCAACACGGTCTCGATTCAAACATCACTGGACAGACTAACCAATGCGCTCGGTGTTGTAGCAGATGATAAACCGTTGATCTGATAATTTGAGATTTCACCCTTCTGTGACACTTAGTATTCTTAAATTTCTTGCCTTTGAGCAAACCCTTAAGAACAGCCTCACAGGTCTGCCGATGGGCGGTGGCAAAGGCGGTGCAAATTTTAATCCCAGGGGCAAATCTGATCATGAAGTAATGCGCTTCTGCCAGTCTTACATGACGGAACTGCAACGACATATTGGTTCACATGTGGATGTGGCAGCTGGTGATATTGGTGTGGGTGCGCGGGAAATTGGCTATATGATGGATCATATGCTTGCTGTCAGAGGTGATTCGTTAGAAGGAAAGACCAGTGTTGTTTCAGGGTCCGGAAATGTTGCTATTTATGCTGTTGAAAAGATAAATGAGCTCGGAGGCAAGATCGTTACTATGTCTGATTCAAATGGCTACATTTATGATCCGGATGGCATCGATCCCGAGAAATTAGCCTGGGTAAAAGATCTGAAGAATGTGCGTCGTGGCAGGATTGCAGAATATACCGGTAAATTTGATCGGGCTGCCTACTACGAGAATGAAAGGCTCTGGAAGGTGCCCTGTGATCTGGCATTTCCCTGTGCAACGCAAAATGAAATTAGCGGTGAAGACGCGAAATCTCTGGTTGGTAATGGTTGTATCGGTGTTGCAGAAGGCGCAAATATGCCCACCATGAAAGATGGAGTGGATGCGTTTATTCAAGCCAGGATTCTATTTGCTCCCGGGAAGGCAGCTAATGCAGACGCTATGCTGGCACATGGACTAATCTAACTGAGTAGTATTGATCAGCAGTCCTCTAGCTGCCGAAGCGATACCGCAACTTCACAACCAGCCGATCGATCAGGGGTTCGTTCAGCGCATCGTTAAAGAGATTGTTAAACGTATCCTGGATCCGATTCGGTAGATTGCTACCGCGGGTGTAGACAATAAACAGATCTGATAGAGGAGCTATTTCCCATCGATAACGGAGTTGAGTGGTTAACCGGCTGATGGTGAAATCGTAGTCAGGTTTGGTGATCCCATTGGTGAGCTGGATTAGCTTACCATCGCCCTCAGGCACCTGATACAATTCCTGCGCGTTCGCCTGAATACCTATCCATTGCAGGGAAAATCGCAGTTGCTGCCTGGCTGTAATGAAGAGGTCCATGGCAATACTCGGTTGCCAGTGCTCGGCATTGTAAGTAGCGAGAAAGGGACCATCCAGGTGAACCAGCCAGTCAGAGGCATCGCGGTAGGAAAGATCAAAATCCAGTGAATATCTATCGTTCGGTTTATAGGTGAAGCCAACCATTTCGGTAACGGAATAATTACCCACTGCCTCATTCATGACCATTGCGCCAATGCTGGCACTGATTTTTTTGCTGGTGTCCGTGCCGTACGTCAGCTTTGCTATCCCGCCGCCATTAACTTTATATGTGCCATTTCCCTCACTATTGCGGTCATCCCACTGGTTGGGGCGATACATGGCGGTCAGATTAAACTCATTTCGATTATGCAGGGTCAGCGTGTTGCTGGTGAAAATAGAACTTCGCACCATTCGACCATCGGTATTCTCTTCGTGAGAGAAGGTGATCCAGCTCTGCAGATATCTGAAGTTTTTCAGTTTTGCGGTGGTTATGCCATAACTGTAGCGTACGGTTAAAGCATCGTTGCGACGAATAAAACCGAGATCAGAAATATCGAGTTTGTCATCCAGATAGTCCAGTGACAAGCGGTTAAAAATGCCCCTGTGGGGAATGTAGTTGATATCGACAAATCCGCCGTAGCCATCGACACCATTGACATTACTGAACAATAACTGGCTGTCCCAGTACCATTTTCCTGTAGGGCTCAAATAATGTGCATCCAGGCCGTGAGTTGTGGCATCCCGGGAGGGATGTTCAACCCGGGTTGACATCCAGCCCACTGAGCGGTGACCGTTGTTGGTGCTTTCATACAGGAAACGCATGACACTGAAATCCCGGCCATCCTGGGTAATTCGAACCGGGGTGCCATCTTCAAGACTGCCGTATAGTCTGGAATCTTCTTCAAATGCGGCCATAGCCCCGTATCGGAAAGCACCTTTTTGCCCGGTGATTTTAGCCGCGCCAGCCAATTCAGTGGGTTTACCCAACTCAACATCCGGGACCGTGACACCATCAGGTAACTCCGGTGCCGGTGCTGGGCCACCGATGCGCCGGGTATTTACCAGGGTAGTTGGTTGCAAAACAAAACTATCTGCGATTTGACGCGCTCCGGCTCGCTGGGTTGCTCCCCGAATTTCTGATCGAGGGGAGGTAACAAAAATTTCATTTCCTTCCAGGAAAAACAGCCTTTTCTCCGGAAAGAATGTCTCGAAAGCAGTAAGGTTTACCACCACGTCATCAGACTCTACGGTTCCGAAATCCGGATTCAGAGTAGCCGTAAGCTGCAGATCAGAAGAGGGTCGCCAGAACAAGTCCACACCCGCACGATGTTCGGTCTCATCGCTCATCTCATCCCGCGTTGCGGCGATGAAGGGGAATAG
>CAZNFE010000154.1:0-7089 GCA_964571945.1 uncultured Pseudomonadales bacterium | reverse complement strand
ACTAGTAGGAAACCCCCATCCCCGCACGTACATCATTGTTTACGCCGTACGGGGCGATGGGATACCGCAGGCCGTTTCTTGATAAGTGCTCAAGACCTTCGATTACTTTTGGCAAAAACTTCGGTGGTATTGCCATGAGGAGTTCATCTTCCATTACGCCCCCGTAACGGCGCTCGGCAAAACAGGGGATCGACAAACTGGGCTCACCCGTTTTGAGTGCCCTGCCCCAGGAATCGGCACAAGAGGATTCACCCACGCATCCCCAGTCCAGCTTTTTATAACCGGTCCACTGCAATCCATTAATAAACAGGATCATCTGCGCCGGGGTTGCATAAATTAAACAGATATCCGGTGGATTCAAACGCCCCGACATGAGCGGACTCACCACCATCGCCTGATACTTGCCATGCTCGACGAGATCCATGGCATGCTGGTGCGCGGATGCATCTTCCAGGGTCCCATACCAGACACCATTCATCCGGTTCCCCGACAACCAATCCTCATCACGAGGATGCAGCCCGAGTACTGCTCCGCACTGGGCACCAACCAGATCATCCATGGTGATCCCTACCGTCCAGCCGTTGCGTGATGCCTGGCCGACGATCTGATCGGTGGTATGGATATCTGCTGGACGACGGACTTTTGGAATAGCCTCCATTTCCTCAACGGAGGCAAACAGCTTCATGCCGATCGGTGTCGTTCTTATTCTCAGAAATCTGTTCAGGTCAGCTACCAACTGAACCCAGTCAAAGGTCTGCTGGTCACTCGTAATCACTGCCGAATCCGACATGGGGCTACTCCCTCTATTATTTGTTATCAGTGCATGCAATGGCGTTCGAATGAAATTGAACTGCCATGGACAAGCCGGAGGGATCATCTCGCGATTGAGTGGCGTAAGTCAAACAGGCAAAAAAAACCGCGAGCTTAGTCGCGGTTAAGAAGAGGAAAGAACTTCATGCTGGCTCACTTTGGGGGAGTTGCCATGTACTACAAACTATAAGACATCAACATAAGGCAAAAGTTTCTCGAATGCCTTTGATTCAATTTGCCGGATTCGTTCCAGGGAGACACCATACTTAGCAGCCAATGCTTTCAATCCAGTTTTTTCATCTGTTAGCCATCTGCTGGTGACGATATCGCGACTTCTTTCATCCAGTTTTTCCAGCCCCTGGTGCAATCTTTCTTTCTGCAAGTATTCAATTCGCTCTCTCTCGACGAGTAACTCAGGATTGTCTGTGCTACTCCCGGAAAGCCGGGTAGACGGCGATGTTGTTCGTTCCTCTGAACCATCCACCGGGAGATCAAAACTTTCATCGACAACTGACAATCTGTTGTCCATCTCAACCACTTCTTCCGGTTTAACATCCAGATCGTGAGCTACCGTGGCAATTTCCTCCGAATTTAGCCACCCCAGCTGCTGCTTGTTTTTGCGCAGGTTGTAAAACAGCTTTCGCTGGGCTTTGGTCGTCGCCACTTTCACAATGCGCCAGTTCTTCAGGATGTATTCATGAATTTCAGCTTTAATCCAATGAACAGCAAACGAAACCAGGCGAACATTGTGCTTTAAATCAAACCGCTTCACCGATTTCATCAAACCAATGCTACCTTGCTGCACCAGATCTGCGATCGGCAATCCATAACCCTGATAGCTTCTTGCAATATAGACTACAAATCTCAGATTCGACAGAATCAGCTGGCGCGCAGCATCCAGATCATTATGTGTCTGAAATTGCTCAAATAGCTGAATCTCATCTTCTTTGCTCAATACAGGAATCTGGTGGACCATATCCAGATAGCCTTCCAGAGTTCCGGTATTCGGTACCGGCATGAGATAGGTCGCACTACTCATCGATATTTCTCCATCCTCTCCAACAATTCAGTTACTTAGATGCGATTATCACTCACATGTTCCCCTATCTGGGGGCAAAAAAAAGATACTCAAGTCGTATTTTTTCTGGTTTGCAATATTCTCCGGGTTACCCTACTCTCGAACATCATTCTGCGGACTTCGGTCTTCTCATTATTTTTCCGGCAGTTACATGAAAGCTGCATAGTAGTTGCATAGATGGACGAAAAAGATCAAAAAAAAGAGCAATGGAATACTCGATATGCCAGCAAAGATCTGGTCTGGAGCATTACGCCGAATCAGACTCTGGTCGAGGAAGCACGGCTTCTGCCAGCGGGCAACGCACTGGATCTCGGCAGCGGCGAAGGGCGTAATGCCATCTGGCTGGCACACCACGGCTGGCAGGTAACTGCAGTAGATTTTGCCGAACAGGGTATTGCCAAGGCCAGGCAATTGGCAACCAGCGAGCAGTCCGCAATTCAGTGGATATGTGAAGATGTAACGGCTTATCAGCCTGCCAGAGAGGCATTTGATCTGGTCATTATGTTGTTTCTGCATCTGCCGGAACTGGATCGACGACTAATCATCCAAAATAGTATCACTGGCCTGGCCATCGGCGGACACTTCATCTACATCGGGCATGATGCGACGAATATAGGTCGTGGTGTCGGCGGACCGCAGGACCCATCCGTGCTCTGTACACCGGAAGGCATTAGCGCGGATCTGTTCGGTTTTGAAATTATCAAGGCTGAAATAATCACGCGTACGGTAACACATGAATCTGGCCACGGCGGACCCGGTTCAGGCACCGCCCTGGACACCCTGGTTCACGCCATCAAGCTATGATTACAAGCTATAATTACCAGCTATGATTACCAGCTTTGATCACTTGCGGTGTTCCCGGATTCATGTAATTAATCACACAACAATCACTAACGGAGCGAGTAATGAGTTCAATTAAGGCAAATGGTATCTCCATCGAATACGACGTATTCGGTAACAGTTCTGATCGGCCACTTCTTCTGGTGATGGGTCTTGGGGCTCAGATGATTCACTGGGATGACGAATTCTGTCAAAGGCTGGCTGACAAAGGACAATATGTCGTTCGATTCGATAACCGGGACGTGGGATTATCCAGTAAAATGGACGTAGCCCCGGTACCGGTGATTGCTGATCTGGTGACAGCCATGTCTGAGGGTATCAAGCCGAATGTACCCTATACACTGGATGATATGGCTGATGATGCAGCCGGACTGCTCGATGCGTTGTCCATTGATTCGGCACACATCTGCGGTGCGTCTATGGGTGGCATGATCGTTCAGACCATGGCCATGAGACATGGTCAAAAGGTCAGGTCCATGACATCCATTATGTCCACCACTGGAAATCCGGAACTGCCGCAGGCGACTCCCGAAGCCATGGCAGTAATCACCCAACCACCTGCCGCAGATCGAGACGCACAGATAGAACAGGGTGTGTCGAGTCAACGAGTTATCGGCAGCCCCGGTTTCCCCTTCGATGAAGAACGCACCCGCCAGAAAGCTACACGTGCCTATGACCGATCATTTTACCCTCAGGGTGCTGCCCGGCAAATTGGCGCGATTGTCGCCGCTGGTAGTCGGAGACCCGAACTGGAAGTGCTGGATCTTCCAACACTGATTATTCACGGTAAGGCCGACCCACTCGTTCCCGTTGAAGGGGGTCTGGACACTCATGATGCAATCAAGGGTGCCGAGATTCTCCTGATCGAAGGGATGGGGCATGATTTACCGCCTGGAGTCTGGGATGAGATTGTCCCGGCCATCTCTGAATTTACCCACAAACACGATCGGTAACTAACGGCCTATACGATTACCGTTTAGATGTGAGCAATATAGCACCCATGAAACTGATAACTCGTGTGGATCAAATCGACTGGCATACCTGGGAACCAGACCACAGTGATACCCTGATGTTCATTGTTGAGCGGGGGCAAGTGCTGTTAATCAGAAAAAAACGCGGCCTGGGTGCCGGTAACATCAATGGACCAGGTGGAAAAATCGATCCGGGAGAGTCGCCCCTGCAAGGCGCTATTCGTGAGACGCAGGAAGAACTGCATGTTACTCCGCTTGATATCCGCGAGTGCGGCAAACTGCGTTTTCATTCGGATGACTTCGGCAAAATTCTGGGTTATGTATTTATCGCCAGCGCATTCCAGGGCACCCCTGCCGAGACAGATGAAGCGGTTCCTATCTGGACACCAATCGAGAAAATACCGTTTCATGAAATGTGGGAAGATGATATCTACTGGCTGCCCCATGTGCTGTTCGGAAAATCCGTGGATGCACGATTTGTTTTTGAAGGTGAACGGCTGCTTGATTATCAGATAGCCATTGATGCTGATTTGCCGAGGAGCTAACGGTCAGCGGCCGCCACCGGAACAGGAACATCGCCTTGATTCAGCACTGCTGGATGCACGGGATAACAGTTCAAAAAGCGCCCGTGTATAATGTTCTCAACAATCTGACAGGATCGTATTGGAGAAGAATATGAGTGCTCTAACCGTTCACCAGTTTCCCTGCCTGGGTGACAACTATGGCTATCTCATCCATGATGAGGAACACAAACTGACCGCCGCAATCGACACGCCGGAGGCGAGCAAAATTGAACATGCCCTGGCGCAGAAAGGCTGGCGACTAACCCATATACTCAATACCCATCATCACTTCGATCATTCCGGGGGCAATGAGGAACTGAAAGCCAAATGGGGTTGTGTCATTGTCGGCTCAAAATCCGATGCAGCCAGAATTCCAGGTATTGATGAGCTAGTTGGAGATGGTGATACCTACAGCTTCGGCTCCCATGAGGCCAGCGTCCTCGATGTCTCCGGTCATACCCAGGGGCATATTGCCTACTACTTTGAAACCGAACGGATACTGTTTTCTGGTGATGCCCTGTTTGCACTCGGATGCGGTCGTCTGTTCGAGGGATCTGCCGAACAGATGTGGACCAGTTTGCAAAAACTGATTGCTCTACCCGACGATACCACCGTCTACTGCGCCCACGAATACACCCAGTCCAACGCAAATTTCGCTCTGACCATTGAACCACAAAATAGTGAACTTCAGCAGCGGGCACAACAGATCAATCAACTCAGATCAGAGAACAAGCCAACGGTCCCTTCAAATCTGGGCGTCGAGAAACGCACCAACCCTTTTCTGCGACCGATGAGTCGTGATGTGCGTGAAACCCTTGGTATGCCCGATGCCCCATTGGTGGATGTATTCGCTGAAACCAGGCTTCGCAAGGATAATTTTTAGCGCCCCAATGCCTTCATGGCCAGATCTGTGGTGAAGAAGATCTCGCCATGCAAGTTCGCCGGGAATTCCGTCCTGTTCAGCATATCCATGACGGGTCCCTTGACCTCAGCAAGGTGCAGGGTAACACCCGCTGTAAACAATTTTTCGTTGAGCGATTCAAGCACCTCCAGGCCACTGGCATCGACCAGGTTTATCGCCGTACAGATTAGCAATATATTATTCAAATCCGGATCATCAGCAATCTTGTCCAACAGGAACGATTCAAAAAAACGTGCATTAACAAAATAGAGGCTCTCATCCAACCTGACCATCAGCAAGTTAGGAATCGTTACCACATCATGCCTCAGCACGTTGCGAAAATGTTCCGAATTGGGATATCTGCCGACCACCGCGATATGAGGTTTACTGCTGTTTCTTATCAGGAGTGCAAATGAGACCCCTACACCGGCCAGAATCCCGGACTCTACTCCCAGTGCCAGAACAGCAACAAACGTTGTTACCAAAGCGATCGCATCCGTTCGATTGTAGGCCAGTATTCGGCGAATTCCCGGAATATCGATTAGCTGACTCGCCGATACCACGATAATCGATGCAAGAACGCCATCGGGCAAATAGAAAAAAAGCTGCGTTAACCAGACCAGGGTCACGATGACACATGCTGCAGTAGTCAACGAAGCAACGGGAGAGACTGCACCCGCCGAGTAATTTACCGCGGTCCTGCCAAAACTACCGGCAACCGGGAAACCACCGAATACCGATGCAGCTATATTGGCGCCTCCAAGACCCACCAACTCCTGGTTAGGATCTATTTTCTCACGCCTTTTACTCGAGATTGCAGATCCAATCGAAGTGCTTTCAATGAAAATAACCATCGCGATCAGGAAAGCAGATTTTAGCAGAGCAAGAAACTCCTGCTGGTCAGGAAAAACAGCATGCGGTCTGGGAAACTGTGTTGGAATCGTACCGACCACACTGACAGAACCGTTACTTACCAGATCGAGGGACCAAACCAGTAACACGCCTAAAACCAACACATACATCGGTGCTGATTTCACCAGAATGCCTGACAGACGTGAAGAGACGCCCAGGCCAGTTAGAACGGGGTCAAGGAATCTGCGACAGAACCACAACATCAATAGTGCCGCTACAGAAATCCCGAAGGTCGCCAGATTAATCCCTTGTATACTATCCAACAGATACATGATGACGACGAGAAAACTGGTACCCTCTGCATCTGCAATGCCAAACATTGCCGTGAACTGGTTGATAATGATCAGCACGGCAGCGGCGGTAATGAAACCTGTAACTACCGCATGGCTCATAAAATTGATCATTGATCCAAAGTTGATTATGCGCAGACCAACCAGGATCACACCGGTAACTAAGGTTAATTGAATCATGGTTTCCACATAGACTGCTGAGCCCGGTTCAGCTATAGATGACACAGCTTCAAAAGCCATCATGGAGATTATGGCCGCGGGTCCAACCACCAGCACCCGGCCAGTACCGAATATCGCGTAACAGCAGGTAGCCGCAATAGCCGCATATAGCCCCGTCTCAGCCGGTAATCCGGCCAGGAAAGCATAGGCAATTGCCTGAGGAACGGTGATAAAGGTGACCACCAGGCCAGCAATCAGGTCGTCCTGAAAAGATGCCTTGCCGTATTTTTGCCCCCAGGCCAGTATCGGGAATATTTTTGACCAATCGATTTTTGAGAACAGCAAACCGGATCTGAACCTGTCGTATATGGATAGAACTGAAAAGTATATAGCAAGCAAGGCCTGAATAATCTAATTATTGCTGTGGATACTTGGGGTCGGAGTAAAAACTCCACCACCTGAGTTTTTACTCCGACCCTTTACTCCGACCCCAAGTATCCCCGACCCCAAGTATCCCCGACCCCAAGTATCCCGACCCCAAATATCCCGACCCCAAATATCCCTA
>CAZNFE010000153.1:0-7093 GCA_964571945.1 uncultured Pseudomonadales bacterium | reverse complement strand
AAACCTGGCTGAGAACAATATGTCCTTCGCCACGGATGGACCAACCAGATTGGAAAGCGCTTTGATACCACCATAGTCGTATCCCAATCCCAATTTTGCCGCCGGGATGCCGAAACTGGAATCCTTGCTTGCTATTCGAACATCTGCACTTAAGGCCGTAGCGAGACCTCCGCCGATACAATATCCCTGGATCATGGCAAGCAGGGGTTTATCCAATCGTGTCAACCATCGGCTTGCACGTGCTGATACCGCGCCGTACGTTTCTTTCTGTCGGGCATCACTCCGTTTTTTGTCAAATTCTGAAATGTCTGCACCGGCGATAAAGGCCTTGTCACCAGCTCCTTTCATGATGACTACGCGAACAGCGGCATCCTGCTGGAAATTCTCAAGGATCGTTCCCAGTGCTTCCCACATCTCCAGGGATACCGCATTTCTGCGTTCCGGATTGTTAAACGTGATCCAACCGATACCATCGTCCACTTCGGCAAGCATTTTTTTGGTATTTAGTTTCATCTGCCACCTGTAATTTTGCATGCCACTGCTTCGCGCCCGGACAGGATTCCGGCTCTCACAGTTGGCCTCGCTATTGGTTAAACAATTCCCAATTCATGCATGTCGGCAATTTCTGCTGAACTGTATCCCATCTCAGTCAATACCTCATCGGTATGTTCTCCCAATTCGGGACCCGCCTTGTTGAACTGCTTACTGTGGGGGAACAATGACAGGTTGATCGGCGTGCGAATCAGATTCAACTGCCCCTTCGTTTTGTGATAAGCGGGTTTCACCATCTGCAGATGTTTAACCTGGGGATCTTCAAATGCCTGACCGATGTTATAGATTGGTCCGCAGGGAACACCCACCGCATTTAGCTTTTCTACCAGCTCCTGTGTATTGTACCGGCAGGTAATTTCATTGATACGCTGTTCTAACTGATGCCGGTTCTGCACTCTTTTCCCGGCATGCACGTACTCGGGATCAGCAGCCAGTTCCGGCACGTTCAAAGCCTGGCAAAAGGCATTAAACATCTTGTTGGTGCTGGCCGCCATATTGATTTTGCCATCGGCTGCATCGAATACACCCATCGGTGAGTTGGTTGGATGATTGTTTCCTTCCTGGGCAGGGATTTCACCATTCATGGTATATCGTGCACCCTGAAAATCCAGTTTGCACAGCATGGATTCCAGCAGCGATGTATGTACCCATTGACCTTCACCGGTTCGTTCCCTGTGCAGCAGCGCCAACAATATCCCCTGACCCAGAAACATTCCGGCAGACGTATCGCTGATCGCTATTCCTACCCGCATGGGACCTCTACCTGGTTCACCGGTAATTGACATCAAACCGCTGGTACCCTGGGTAATCTGATCCACTCCCGGCCTGTCACTGTAGGGGCCATCCTGTCCAAAACCCGAGATGCTTGCATAGATGATTGCCGGATTAACTTTCCGCACCGATTCATAGTCAACACCAAGTCGGTATTTCACGTCCATTCGATAGTTCTCGACGATCACATCTGCTTTCTTTGCTAATTCAAGAAACAGTTCTCTGCCTCGCTCAACCTTCAGATTTATGGTCACACCGCGTTTGTTTCGATGCAGGTTTTGCGAGTCGGGTCCATGTCGAATGCCACCCAGATCACTTGCTTTGGTCCCCGGTTTTAGCGGCGCTTCCACGCGAATAATGCTGGCACCCCAATCAGCCAGTAAACGAACTGCAGTGGGGCCAGCCCGGGCGATGCTGAGATCAAGTACTGTGTAGCCGGATAAGGGTAGTTTTTTCTCGCTCATGACATCATCAATCTTCCACGATATTTCTCAGTTCCAGGGCAACATCACGTAACTTCGCCTGTATGATACGGGTGTTATCTGGTCCCATGCGGATCAACTGTTTTTGCACTTCACTGAGTGACTCGAGCTTTTCATCAGCATACTTATACATCACCACAGGTCTGACCAGATGAATCGGCTCTGTGATGACCGGCGTTTCTAACAATCTGCCGATCGCTTGAAATATCGCCTCATCGAATTTTTTATTTGTATAACCCAGTTCCTGGTACGCCTCCTGAAAGAGCGGTTTAAGCAGTACGTAAAACTCAACTGCACGCTGTGTATCTATGCCGGACAGAATTTTTGTAAACAGGTCATATCTGGTGTAGGACTCCTCGTTAAGTGTATACAAGTTATCGCTGATTTTGCTGGCCATAAATGGTCCTTGCGGAGCCAGAAATGAAACATGCTTACGAGGGATTGAGCCATGTGCGACATTGTCCACCAACACCACAAACTTGCGCATCAATTCGTCCGATTCCAGCCATGCCGCAATACCCGGATAGGAAGATAGTGTCGGCACGCCGTCCTTAATCAACTGATCGCTGGCATCGAGTTTCGGCAGTACGAATGCTGGCTCCTCTGGAACTTCCAGTTTCGCTGCTTCGTCTGTAACCGGACCGATGGCCGGTTCAGTAACCACTTCGGCCGCTGGTTCAGGTTCGTTCTGCGGAGTTTCGACTGGAATTTCAATCGCCTCCTGGGTGACCGGTTCTGCAGCATTTCCGGCTATAAACCGGTACCCCAGATACCCCAACACAATCAATCCCACAACTCCCAGAGTGATCAGCACTGGTTGCTTGTCACTGTCTGCCATTTAGTGCACCTGTACGTGTGTCAGTTTAATGAATCCCGTTATTCTCATTAGTTTGGGATGTCCGAACAAGAAAAAGGTTCGCTTTCCAGTATTCTTCCATAGTTTCATGGCTGGAAAATCAGGTAAATCGCAATTCCCATCCAGGTCATGCCAAGCAAGATCCATGGCAGCCAGGATCGAGCAGATCCTGGTATAGTCGATATCGAATCCGGATCACGTGTGGCTGGGTCCGCAGTTTTCCCGGATGCTACGAGTGATTGTTGTCGAGCGACAGATTTTAGTTTTTTATCCAGTTCCCTGGCTTTGGTCTTCTGTTGCTTCTTGTACTGCTCGATACCTTTCCGGATACCTTTTGCGACCAATCTTGTTTGTTCTTTGGTCTGTCCGGGTTGTTTAGTACCCCGGGCAATCCTGACAGCTTCGTCTGCCACTTCCGGAGAAATCGGTCTGTTTTTTGAAAATCTGCTCACAATATTGCGTACCAGTGGCTCTTCAAATCTCAAATTCCGCTAGCTGGCGCACCTCATTGGATCCCGCCATAAACCGCCCTTTTTTAGCCCACTCAATTGCTTCATGTTCGGATTCTACATCGATTATGTAGAATCCGCCTGCCGATTCAGTTAAATTTGCGTTCAGGCCATCGGTTACCTGCAGTTGACCATCATCAGTCATGCGAACAGTCTTCGCCTCCTGCGGGTCGTGAAAGAAAACCAGACTACTGTTGATATCTTTTAGTGAGTCTTTGAATTCAATCAGCCATTTGCCGTGCTGATCTCTCTGATGCAGAGAGACCCGGGACTAAGCTGACGGCAGATTGCAAAACCCCTGCGCGGGTACATCGAGAGCACTATTGAATTTGCTGGATAAATTCTGAAATGCGATCAGTCCGGTCAATTCCACAATCCCGTCTTCATCGAAGAATCTTTTCAACCGATCCATCAATTCATCCGACACCTGCTGGTCAGAATAGGTAACCGCTTCGGTGTATTCAAGTGCAGTTTTCTCCTTATCATCAAAAAGCAGACTATTCTTCCAGTCCTGAAGTTCGGCAACCTTGTCCATGGAACCAGTTCTTTCCGCCAGCGTGGCCGAATTGATATCCACACAGAAGGCGCACCAGTTAATCTGCGAGACTCGTACTGTGACCAGCGAGCGCAAAACCGGATCGAGCGGCGATGAGCGTCTATCCAGAACGCCGTAGAGAAGTGCCACTGCCGCGAATAGCCTGGGGACTCTTCCCCAGAGCATCCCGGGCTTTAACACCTCGCCGTATTTTCGCTTCTGATTCCAGAAAAACGGTTTTAGCAGGAATGGATAGCTTTTCAATGGTTTTACGGTAACTCTCATCTGCACAATTTCTCTCCAAATACATATCGGCAACTTACGATCAGGTCTGATCATAGCAGGCCAGGTTCCATTTACTAAGACCCTGATCGGTCCAATATTGGCTCACTGGCAAATCAGCCGGTATTCCGAATTACACCTTTTTGCTTGCCTAAAGCCGGATTTTTCTGCAATCATGCCATCGAAAGTATGGAGAATTCCTATGCTGCAACCCAATATCGTGTTGATCATGACGGATACGCAGCCCACTTCGGTTGTCGGCTGCTATTCAGGGCATGACGTCCAGACCCACGAAATAGATCGGCTCGCTACCCAGGGTGTCCGGTTTGACAGGGCTTATTGTGCATCGCCGCTGTGTACGCCAGCGAGGGCAGGACTATTCACTGGCATGACACCTTCTCGAGCAGGTGCTTACACCAACAGCCAACCACTTGGAGCGACTATTCTGAATATGGGTCAACGAATGCGGACTGCCGGTTATCGAAGCGCGTTTATTGGCAAGTGGCACCTGGATGGTCACGATTATTTTGGCAGTGGTCTGTGCCCACCCGGCTGGGAAGGCAGCTATTGGTATGACGGCAAGAACTATCTGGTAGATCTTTCGACGGAACAGGCTGCTCTCTGGCGCAGAGGGCTGATCGGTCCAAAAAATTTACGTAAACACGGCATTACCAGCGAGTTTACGTGGGCGCACCGAATCAGTGATCGTGCCGATCGTTTTCTGTCGGAACAGACTGCAGATCGCCCATTTCTACTAGTCACCAGTTTCGATGAACCACATCATCCCTGGACTTGTCCGCCGGAATTTGTGGATCGCTTTATGGATGTGCGAATTCCCATTGGCCCTGCCGCATTTGATGATCTTGAGAACAAACCCCAGCATCAAAAGGATTGGGCAGCAGGATGGTTAGGTGTAAAAGAACCCGATGGAAACCTGTATCAGCCACTCATGCTTGGGTGCAATGCATACGTTGACACACAGATGGGTCGGGTGGCTCGCGCAGCACAGACCTGGGCGGATACGAATGATCGCCCAACCTGGATTATCGTTACATCGGACCACGGAGATCACCTGGGTGCACATCGATTACGTGCCAAGGGACCCACCGGTTATGATCAGAACACGCGAATCCCGCTGATCATCGTTCCGCCAAAGGATTATGCCAACGGTATCGCCAAAGGTACCGTGCAGCCGTCCGTAGTTAGCCACCTTGATCTGATCCCGACGTTTCTGGAACTTGCCGGAAGCAAACAGCCGGCAACGCTGGATGGAACTTCCCTGCTCAATCTGATCGGTAATGAAGAGCTGGCTCCCGAACGGACAGCAGTCGCCGAATATACCCGTTATGAACTGGGTCACGATGGCTTTGGTGGTCTTGAACCCTTACGGATGTTTGTCAAATGGCCATGGAAGCTGGTAATAAATCTTCATCGTACCGATGAATTCTATCACCTGGAGGAAGATCCCGATGAACTGCACAATCGTATTGCTGACCCGCTGGCATCTGAAGCCCGCGACGGGTTGCATCAGGAACTGATCCGCTGGATGGACGATCACGTCGACCCGCAGCGTGGTGGACCCTGGGAAAGCCGTGCCTGGCGCGATGCAAGAGCCCCGGTCTGGACACAGGATGCACCCATGCGTCCGGTACGAGATGACGGCGTTAGCCCACCTTATTTTGACTATGACTCGGGACAGGTTACCCGGGGTACCAAGAGCCAGTTTTCATAAAACAGCGTACAAAAGTGGCTGAATCAAACATGACGGTCGATACATCTGAAATAATTTCCTCTTCCAACAGTGCAGCTCTACTGCAGAGACCTTCCGCACAGGAACCCTTTCACGTCATCGTCAAACCCATCGGCCCATTGTGCAATCTGGAATGTGAATACTGTTTCTATCTGGATAAAGCACAGATGTTCAGGGGTTCAAAATTTCGTATCTCGGATGAACTGCTGGAAACTCATATCAGAGACTATATCGAGGGCCAGCCAGCCGGATGTCAGGAAGTCGGCTTTGCCTGGCAGGGCGGTGAACCTACCCTGCTGGGCATAGAGTTTTTCAGGAAGGTTGTCGCCTTGCAGGACAAATACCGGAAACCTGGCATGCTCATAAGCAATGCATTGCAAACCAATGGCACAAAGCTGGATCGTAATTGGTGTGAGTTTCTTCGGGAGAATAAGTTTCTGGTAGGCATCAGTATCGATGGACCGGAAGCATTTCATAATCGATATCGCAAGACCAAAGGGGGGAAAGGTTCCTTTCAACAGGTAATACGAGGTCTCGAGAACCTGCTGAAGTATCAGGTTGATTTTAACATCCTCACGGTTATTCAGCGGCACAATGGTGACCACCCGATTGAAGTTTATCGAGGCTTAAAGGCCTTGGGTACCCAGCATATTCAGTTTATTCCCATCGTAGAAAGAATCTCGGATACCGGTGTTTCCGAGCGAAGCGTATTACCCGAACAGTACGGAAATTTCATGATCGGTGTATTCAACGAGTGGTTAGCCCACGATATCGGCCGCATTCACATTCAACAGGTCGAATCAGCGCTCAGTGCAGTCATCGGCTATGGTGCCTCGATCTGTGTACATGCCAAACGGTGCGGCAGAGCACTGGCCCTGGAGCACAATGGCAACGTCTATGCGTGCGATCATTTTGTATTTAATGACTACCAGATCGGCAATATCGAGGCACAGTCCTATGCAAGCCTCGTTGACGGTGCGCAGCAGACTGCTTTTGGGCAAGCCAAGGAAAAAGAACTGACCGCTAAATGCAAACGCTGTGATGTGCTTACCCTGTGCAATGGCGGTTGCCCGGCTCAACAGTTTGTACCGCTTCGAAATGAAGAGTTCAGGCACAATTATCTGTGTGATGGCTACAAAGCTTCATTCAGACATATGCAACCATTTCTGACCGCCATGGCGGGAGCGCTCAGAAATAAGTTGCCCGCGGATCAATACCATCGTTTTCTAACCAATCACAAGCCGGGTATCCGCAGAAACGATCCCTGTCCTTGCGGCAGCGGCAAAAAGTTTAAGAAATGTTGCGGCCGGTAGAATCGATGATCAGCCCCGTTTACTTGATGTCCATTTCCGCTGC
>CAZNFE010000152.1:0-7103 GCA_964571945.1 uncultured Pseudomonadales bacterium | reverse complement strand
AGAAACTGCGGCGCAGGCACTAAAGAGATATGCTGGTGCATTTGCGATCACACGGGGAGGAGATGGTTCGCTCATCTGGGATGGTACGAGCCTTAACCTGATTGCTCCCCAGTTGGTCGAAGCAGTCGATACGAATGGTGCAGGTGATATGTTTGCCGGTGCTTTTCTCTATGGCATCACGCACGACTATTCTTTCGCGGACGCCGCAGAGCTGGCAAACAAATCTGCAGCCAGCCTGATTTCGAAGTTTGGCGCTCGAATGGACGCGCAAAGCCAGAGACACATCATCTCAGATTAGGTTATCCGACCAGGGAACTTCCGATTAAAACAAACCTAACTGCTTATCCACTAGCTGGCGCATGGATAACGAATGAAAGATCAGGATTGAGTCAGCAATCGGAATGAGCTGCTTGTCTATATAAAAGTCATAATCAATGACCGAACGCAGATACTGCTGGGGTTCAGGTCCATTTACTGTCATGACATACTCAATCCAACCGCCGTTGTTGTACCGACTGCCCAGACCTTTTTGAGATCTGATCATTTCCGCTTTTCGCGCGGCAAGTACATGTGGAGGGATACTCTTCTGATAATCCTTCAAGCCCCTTCTCAGTCTCTTCTTCAAGACAAGGTCAGCATTCCTTTCCCCATTTAACACCGCCTCGACAGTTGCTTGGATAAACTCCACATAAGGTTCATCCAGAAATATTCTCTCATACAGAGCCTGCTGGAATTTTCTTGCCAGCGGACTCCAATCACTGCGAACAGTTTCCAGTCCCTTGAACACTATTTCACGGGCAGTATCATCTGATGCAGCCGTTTTCACGAGGCCAGCGTATCGTTTCTTGCTTCCTTCTTCAGAACCTCTTACGGTCGGCATAAAAAATCTTACAAAGTGGGTCTCATATTCAAGTTCCAGACAACTATCAAGTTCATATGTTCTCAATAGGAAATCTCGCCACCATAGATTCAGTTTTGCAACCAACCCCTTACCGATAGTGTCGGCTTCTTCCGGCTTTCCTGTTTTTCTCAGCCATACGAATACTGAATCCGTATCACCATAGATAACACTGAACCCCTCTTCTTCTATGAGGTCTCGCGTTTTCTGCAGGATTTCGTGTCCTCTCATGGTAATAGAGCTAACCAGGCGAGGATCAAAAAATCTGCAGCCGGGTGTACCAAGCACACCATAGAAGGAATTCATAATGATCTTTATTGCCTGGGACATTGCACGGTTGTTCTGTTGCTTTGCCGCATCACGAGCAGACCAGAGCTCTTCAATAATCACTGGCAGCAGCGATTTTTCCCTGGAGAATGCCGCCCCCCTGAATCCGGGAATATCCTGATCATCCGCGGCTCTTCCTGCTTCGCTCAATCCCATCGGATCAACTTTAAACGTTCGTATTATGCTGGGATAGAGGCTCTTAAAATCCAACACAATCACATCGTCATAGAGCCCTGGCCGCGAGTTCAATACGTAACCCCCAGGGCTGCGAATATGTTTGGTTTCTTCTACAACACAAGGTGCTACAAAACCATTTCTATGCAAACGTGGCAAATAAAGGTAATCAAATGCTGCAACTGATCCACCTGGTCGATCAATATCCAATCCTGTTAGCCGACTTCGCTCAAAAGCAAAATTGACGAGATCAGTCTGTTCGAAGATATCAAGCACCAACTGACAATCCTCAAGATTGTATCTGGCAAGGGCATCCTGATTCTCCCGGTAGAGCACTTCAATTTCCGACGCTCTTTCATCAACATCTTCAATCAGCTTGCCTCTCCCCAGCAGTTCGCGAGAGACACTCTCAAGAGAGAAACTCTCAAAATGATAGAAAGCGGTACGCAACAACTCGATGCCATCCAGGATAACTCTCCCCGGTACAAGTACGAATCGCCGATCTCTATTGGCGCCTCCCTTCCGCCAGCGAACGATCTGTCCGTTTCTGCCAAAACGAAACGGAATCTTCAATTGATCGCAGCGCTTCTGAAGAAAATCGATGTCAAAATTCACGATACTCCAACCCAGAATCAGGTCCGGATCCTGCTCCTCTATCCAGCCTAGAAACTTCAAAATCACAGACTTTTCATCTGGTGCATAGGTAAGAAAGTCCAACTCACTTACTCCCTCACCAACCATGAACACCCGGGATACATTTGCCATCTGTAGGGCAATTGAGTAAATCACATTTTTTGTTACAGAGGTCTCAATATCCAACGAAGCTATCTTCAAGCGCGGCTTGAACACTGCAGGCTTAATAACTGGATTGCGCCAGAGCCGGTAGCCCTGGCGTTGTATTGGCTTGCCGGTAAGACAGATGGGACCGGTGATAAAACGCTCCATGAGATACCTGTCGGTAGGGCGAATGTCGGCTTCCAATGGCGAAATGCCATGCTGCATGAGTGTCCGTCTGGCCTCAACCAGCTGACGCTGGGTTTTGAAATAAACAGCAACCACCGGCTGATGAGAGAAGGTTGTCAAATCTATATTGTGGGACCGCCAGTTACGTGTATGCGCTAACAGCCTGTGCACGGATTCAGATTCCGACTGTGGCAGAAAAAAAACTGCCTCCTGATCGGTAAGAAGAATTTGCGCCGGTCCTTCCTCTGTCTGGCACCAGAAGATCAGATCCATACGATGATTCGATTCCGACCATTGACGGGTTAATATGTAGCCACAAGTATCCACGGTCTTCTTTACCAACTGATTACCAGAGGATGATCTCCTTCAGGATGTTTGAGCACTTTGATATTTACACCAAATACCTCCCGCAAGTTTATTCCCGTCAACACTTCATCGGGTGATCCCTGATGTACAATGCCACCTGCATTCATGAGCACGATGCGATCTGCATATCGAGCCGCCAGGTTCATATCATGTAACACCACAAATGCTCCCAGCCCTTTTTTGGACAGTTCCTTCACTATGCTCAATACTGCGTGTTGATAGGAGAGATCTAATGACGAAGTTGGTTCATCTAACAGCAAAAATCCCGGTGCGGCTAAATCCCATATCTGACTAAGGACTCGTGCAAGCTGGACTCTTTGCATCTCACCACCAGACAAAGTGGTGTAGTCACGATGGGCCAGATCTCGAATCTCAAGTAGTTTCATTATCTCATCTACTATTTCTCTGTTCCGTTTATTTCCACTGGCATGGGGAATTCTGCCAAACGTAATGACCTGTTGTACTTCAAATGGGAAATGTAATTCAGTGTGCTGCGGCAAGACAGCCATCATCAAGGACAATTCTTTCAGCCGATAACTCGATACCGGCAATTCATTCAACCGGACCTGTCCCGTGTCGATGCCAAGTTCGCCGGATATTACTTTGAGCAGCGTGGATTTCCCGGCTCCGTTCGGGCCAATCGCTACCAACAATTCGCCAGATATCAGGTCCAGATTGATATCATTGAGCAATAATTTATTCCTGATTTCAACATTGACATCTCTTACATTGATTTGCATTAGTCTAATTCGGCTCTTTGTTTCTGTCCGATTATCAGGAAAATGAAGAAAGGACCGCCTATCAAGGATGTTACGATGCCAACGGGTAATTCTGCAGGTGCAACAACAACTCTCGCCACCGTATCAGCGCAGATTACAAGAATAGCCCCCAGCAGTGCAGACGCAGGTAACAAAACACGGTGATCTGAACTCATGGATAAGCGAATCAGATGAGGTACCACGAGGCCAATGAATGCAATGATACCAGCCAGAGAGACGGCCACACCTGTACCGAGAGCTGTTAGTACCACGATCTTTTTCTTCAGATATTCGACTTCCACACCGAGATGTCGCGCTTCTGACTCACCGAGAATAATCGCATTCAGATTACGCGCCTCGCGACACAAAAATAACACAACACACAATACAGCTGATGCTAACCCCACCGCCCGCCAGTCAGCGTCACTAAAACTGCCCAGCGCCCAAAACGTGACAGATCGCAGTTGAAATTCATCGGACAAATAGGAAATTGTACCCACACCAGCGATAGCAACCGCATTTATTGCTATGCCAGCCAACAGCATCAGGGAAACCGACGTCCTGTTTCCGGACGTGCCTAGCCACATAACCAACCAGGTCGCTACCAGTCCACCGAGAAACCCTGCCAGAGGAATAAACAGCCAGTGACCCGTTATTCCCCCCAAAGAAGCGCCGAACACAATACTGAATGCAGCGACCAATGCTGCGCCGCTGGAAACCCCAATCAATGCGGGGTCTGCCAGGGGATTCCTGAACAATCCCTGAATTGCTGCGCCCGTGGTAGCGAGGCATGCGCCAGTTAATCCACCGAGCAAGATACGCGGCAGCCTCACATCCCGGATGATAATTGTCTTGATCTGATTATCACCGCTATCTGCCAGCTCACCAAACAATTCCGGGATTGCCGAGTACATATCCAGCGCGGAAATGTGGGCAACACCTGAGATCATCGCAAGACCGATCACAATAATCAGGCATAGCACCAGTAGTGTGAATTTTAACAACATTTGCTACCATTCCCTGCGACTGCACAGATCAAAAAAACAACCATCTCCGCCGAGTTGAGAGGAGCAATGCCATCTCACCAACCAACTGTCAGCGTATGCCTGGACAGACCACCGCTACCTGATCCCGTAGTATGCTTCTCTCGATGGAAATGTCTGCACGATAAGCCAATACCTCAACTCCCACGCCGAGCGCCTTTCTCAATGTCTTCCCATAGACCGGATCAATGTCATCAGCAGGTCTCACTTCGTTAATTCCGGTATGTTGTACACAATATAACAGGACTGCGCGTTGACCGCTGCGAACTACATCGATTAACTCTTTCAGATGACGACTCGCCCTTTCACTTACAGCATCAGGGAACAAGCCTACGCCCCGGCCAAGATTTTCATCCCGCAGCGTGACACTTTTTACTTCGACAAAGCATTTTTCCTGATTAACTGTGCTTTCATGCGACAACACAAAATCTATGCGGCTCTTCCCCGAGACACCATATCGAACTTCCGGCCGGATATGGGAATAACCCTTCAGCTCCTTTACTATCCCAGTCTCAATCGCCTCTTTTACCAGCCTGTTAGCCTTGTTGGTATTGACACCGATCAGCTGAGAGTCGTGCGTCTGTACCAACTCCCACGTGTGCGAATATTTTCTCTTTTTGTTTGGCGAGGTTGAGTACCAGATTCGGCTTCCCGGGATCGCACAGTTTTTCATTGATCCTGTGTTGGGGCAATGAATGGTCAATATTTCACCCTCGTCCAACTGAATATCCGCAAGGAATCGTTTATATCGACGTAACAGTGTGGCAACTCTTAGCATTCGGGCCTCTGTCTCAAAGAGCGTGTCAACAAGTATCCAGATTGTCTGTTCATTTAGGCTGCTTCGCCGATATTCATCTTATACGGAAAATAGCACAACCAGGTTTGAGAAAGTAAACCCAGCGATTTTATGCGATTAATACGCAAAAAAATATTGGCCTTGAGGCAATGATCTGGTAATGTGCGCTGCTCGATAAAAACACTCAATCCAGCTATGTTTTAAACGGTACTATTCATGGCAACGACAAAAACCAAGGCCAAGACCAAGATTAAGGCCAAAACCAGGGCCAAGGCCAAAACGAAGACCAAGGCCAAAACGAAGACCAAGGCCAAGACAAAACCGGCACAAAAATCCGGCTTAAAACAAAAGTCCGAAGGATTTTTGTTACAGAGTTTTCAGCCCTATAAGGCCAAACGCGGTGAGGAGTTCATGAATGAGAAACAAAAAGCTCATTTCCGTGCCATTCTCACCAATTGGAAGACACGACTGATGGAAGAAGTTGATCGCACTGTGCTTCATATGCAGGACGAGGCATCCAATTTCCCGGATCCAGCGGATCGTGCCAGCCAGGAAGAGGAATTTAGCCTGGAGCTGAGAACGCGGGACCGAGAACGGCGGTTGATCAAGAAAATTGACAGCACGCTCGATCTGATTGACACAGCGGACTATGGATATTGCGAATCATGTGGTGTTGAGATCGGTATCAAGCGTTTGGAGGCGAGACCAACTGCAACTAAATGTGTGGACTGCAAGAGCCTTGATGAAATCAAGGAAAGGCAAATCCTCGGATAAACAGCTAACGGATCTTCATAAAGGCTAATGACCAGTCAGCCGGTTTACATTGGCCGATTCGCTCCATCTCCTACCGGCCCACTGCACCTTGGCTCATTGGTAGCCGCCCTGGCCAGTTTTCTTGATGCCCGGTTCCATCATGGCAAGTGGCTCGTGAGGATTGAAGATATCGATCCTCCCCGAGAACAGCCAGGTGCTGACCAACTGATCATCCGCGCATTGGAGCGACTCGGGCTCTACTGGGATGATTCCATTCTGTATCAAAGTAGTCGACTGGAGGCATACCAGACGCTGCTTTCCCAAATGAATCAAATGGATCTGGTGTATCCCTGCACCTGCTCCCGAACAGAGGCAGGCCAGGTCTATGGTGGAAAATGTCGCCGGAATAAATTTCATGCGACCGCGATGCCTTTCGCCACCAGGCTAAGGATCAGCGAGCCCGCGGTAATAGATTTCAAAGACAGAATTCAAGGCCAGGTGAGTCAGGACCTGAATCAGACCATTGGTGATTTCATCATCAGGCGTAAAGATGGGCTGTTTGCATATCAGCTAGCCGTTGTTGCAGACGATGCATATCAGGGCATTACAGATATTGTCAGGGGTGCTGATCTGATCGATTCGACGTTTCGCCAGATCTACCTGCAACAAATCCTTGCATATCACATTCCCGCATACGGTCATGTACCAGTGATTACCGATGTGAACGGAACTAAACTCAGCAAGCAGACCCATGCCCCTGAATTGGATCTGAACTCACCACAGTCCTGTCTGGTTGCTGCAATGAATGCTCTGGGGCAAAATCCACCCGCACACCTTGTTCGATTTTCAGTGAGCGATTTGTTGTGCTGGGGAATTGAGCACTGGGACCCCTCGGTCATAGGAAAATCTTCGGTGCCCTCCTCGTCTGTCATGGTCTGAAAGAATCCTGTCGTATGGTCCATTCAGACCAATTATCCTAGAAACCGCAGTTGACCGCTCAAAACTATCGTAAGTGACTGATGAAG
>CAZNFE010000151.1:0-7105 GCA_964571945.1 uncultured Pseudomonadales bacterium | reverse complement strand
AATTACCGAAGTTGATTTCCAGGCAGGCCGTTTATCTGTATCATTAGTATGATACAGATACTGAGAACACCTGCCTCATGAAACTTCACCTGGATAACGGTAACAAGACGCCCGTATTTCAACAGATAGTCGATCAGATACACTTTGCGGTCAACACCGGAGACCTGTCGCCTGGCGAGAAGCTCCCCAGCATTCGAAGCATCGCCGCGGATAACAAGGTCGCTATCAATACGGTAGCCAAGGCACTGCGTCAACTGGAGTTTCGAGGCGTTATCGAAGCCAGGGATCGCAGTGCATTTGTGGTCTCGCAAAAACCTGTGGTCAACAGATATCGGGCCAGGGGAGTCTCATCCGATAAGACAGAGGTGCATGATGTGGTCGACCACCTGGATGCAGGTAGCTTTCCCAATGCCTTCTGCAAAATAACGGAAGACTATCTCGGCGGCGATCCGGAAAAGTGTAACGTCATTCATGCGGACGGGAGCGGCACCAAATCAATTATTGCGTACCTGCACTATAAGGAGACCGGCGACTCGCGTGTTTTTCATGGTATCGCACAAGATAGCATCGTCATGAACCTGGATGATCTGCTGTGTGTTGGTATCAACGGACGCATCCTGATTTCCAATACCATCAATCGCAATGCGCTCAATTGTCCCGGTGAGGTTGTGGCAGCCCTGATCGAGGGCAGTGAGATGTTTCTGGCCGAGTTGAGACAGTCGGGCATCAACATCTTCCCGGGCGGCGGTGAAACGGCCGATGTAGGCGACCTGACCGGTACGGTAGTCGTCGATACGTGTGCCGTATCGGTAATGAAGAAGTCAGATGTAATCGACGCAAACCGGATCACCCCGGGGCTGGCCATTGTTGGCTTGTCATCCACTGGCCAGGCGAGCTATGAACAAAAAGAAAACAGCGGTATCGGCAGTAATGGCCTGACCAGTGCACGACACGATATGTTGAGTCATTATTATGCCAGCACCTACCCGGAATCATTTGATGCCAACGTCGCAGAAGACCTCGTGTATTGCGGACCTTTCAGGCTGGAGGATCCGATGCCCAATTCGAACCTGACTGCCGGTGAAGCCCTGCTCAGCCCTACCCGAAGCTATGCGCCGGTGGTTTACAAGTTATTGACGGTCTGCCCTGATCAGATTGCCGGTATTATTCACTGCTCAGGCGGTGCACAAACCAAGTGCCTCAAATTCGGCAATCAGGTTCATTTCATCAAGCATAACCTGTTCCCCACCCCACCCATTTTTGCCGCCATACAGGAAGCGTCCGGAACCGAGTGGCAGGAGATGTACCAGGTTTTCAACATGGGTCACCGGATGGAGATCTATTGCCCGCAGACAGCCGTATTGGATGTCATCTCGATTGCGAACTCTTTTGACATTGACGCCTGCCAAATTGGCTATACAGAAGCGTCGCAGCGGGCTGGAAATCATCTGTCACTCCACCATGGCGAACAAATCTTCGAATATGGATAACTTCATGGCAGGGGTTGCGGCTCCATGAAGCAGGACATGAAGCAGGACACCCACCTGCTTAGATGCTACTAGTCAATTAACACAAGGCGTATTATCCTTAGCCTGACAACCTAATCCACATCTAGTGAATCAGGTTGAGCGGCAGGAACTGACACCCAAACGAGGCATGAGCGCATCGATCACAGGCAGGTGAGACATGGAATTTGAGAATTGCTTAAAAATACTAAAGGAACGTGAAGGATCTGATCTGTATTTTAGTACCGGATCCGAAGTTTGTGCGAAATTCCATGGTGCACTGGAGCGACTGGACGACATCAAGCTGCAACCTGACGACGTCGCCAACCTTGCCAATAATATTATGAATGAGGAACAGCGCAAAGATTTTGCTCAGTCCCAGGAAATGAATCTTGCCATATCCAGAGAAGGCCTTGGCCGATTCCGGGTCAACATCTTCCGACAACGAAATGAAGTTTCAATGGTGATCCGACTGATCGGATCAGACCTGCCATACTATAAGGACCTGGGGCTGCCACCTGTATTACCAAAACTCATCATGCAAAAACGTGGCCTGGTACTATTTGTCGGAGGCACCGGCTCCGGTAAATCAACGTCCCTGGCTGCCCTGATTGATTACCGAAATAAAAATTCACAAGGTCACATCATTACCATTGAAGACCCGGTTGAATTCACCCACCCACATCAGGGGTGCATCGTTAATCAGCGCGAAGTGGGTACTGACACTCACTCATTTGAAGATGCGCTGGCCAATACATTACGTCAGGCACCCGATGTCATTTTGATCGGTGAAATACGACATCGGGAAACCATGGAACATGCACTGGCATTTGCTGAAACCGGTCACCTGTGCCTTTCGACACTACACGCGAACAATGCGAATCAGGCAATGGACCGAATTATCAACTTCTTCCCTGAAGAACGCCATAAGCAACTGCTGCTGGACCTGGCACTGAACATGCGAGGTATCATATCCCAACGACTGATTCCAACGGTTGATGGCAAACGAGCCGCCGCAATTGAAATACTACTCGGTACGCCAAGAGCAGTTGACCTGATTATGAAAGGTGACGTCGGCTCACTGAAAGAGCTGATGGAAAAATCCGTTGAGCAGGGTATGCAAACTTTTGATTACGCGTTATTCAAGCTCTATAAGGAGGGCAAGATTACACTGGACGAAGCCCTGAAGAACGCTGACTCAAAGAATAATCTTCGGCTCAAGATCACACTGGATGCCAAGAATAAGGATGATCCTGCCCCCGTTGCCAAACCAGCAAAAGCACCAAAGGTTGAAGAGAAAAAAGAACAACCCAAAGCGGAGCAACCGAAATCTGCACTAGCCGATCTCTCTCTGGCACCACTGGAACACGATGCAGAGCAGGATTCCACTACTTGATAAGGCAGTTCTTTACGGTATGTAGCAAGGGAAGCTACCTCACTGCCCTGGTGCCACTATGGCAATCGAGTCATGCCGCCAAGCTACTTCTCGGCTTGACTCGGCACTCAACTTCGCAGGATATCTGTGCGTCTGATGTATCTATTCTTCGACCGGGGCAACAACAAACAACAGGTCGCCTTCGTTAACCTGTTGGCCAGATGCGATATTAATTCGCTTCATTCGGTACTTTTGATTCCCTGGATAGAGCTCTCCGGCATCTGAGGAAAAACTGCTCAGACTCAATGGTGTAAACATCTTCATCGCTTCAAGCTGGCACAAAATCTGTTCTGTCGAGAGAATATCGCCCACTGCAACATACTCAGGTTCCGATGGAGAAGGCGTCAAATAAAATACCGCTGTCGATGGCGATACCACTCTGATTTCATCGCTGCCTTCTATCTTTAGTGATGCCAGATCTACGTTTTTCTCAACGATACCGGATGATTCCTCAATCTCACGTATCAGTGTGTTTGCATCGACCCGCGCCAAAAAACAGGGCAGATAATCGGTGTCATATTCACCCCCAACAAGCTCTTCGTCACCCAACATTGCCCTGATTACACTGATATTCGTACAAATACCATGGATTGTTACCTTACTAAGGTATGCGCGCATTTTGTTTATGGCATCAATCCGATCAGTTCCCCAACATATTATCTGGGCGATCAGATTATCGTAGAATGGGGAAATTATCTTACCCTCGGCGGCCATTGAAATCAGTTGAATGTGAGGTTCCTCCGGCAACACACACTCGGTTATCTCACCGGGGGTCGGTTGAAATGAGATACTGCCATCTGCATCTACTACCATTTTCTCTGCATTTACCCGTACTTCCAGTGCATAACCTGTGTGTTTAACCTTCAAGGCTTTAATGGATTTTCCGGAGGCAATGTCAAATTGCGCTTTTACGATATCAATTCCCGTGACCACTTCAGTTACCGGATGCTCTACTTGCAGTCGAGTATTCATTTCCATGAAGTAGACCGAATGATTTGGTATATCGTATATAAACTCAACAGTCCCGGCACCGTGATAGTCAACTGCTTCAGCAACTTTTCCCGCATGTTTATTGATCGCTTTAGCAAGTTCATCCGGCAATATCGTTGAACCGGACTCTTCCATCAGTTTCTGATTATTACGTTGCACACTGCAGTCTCGCAAACCCAGTATTTTGGTGTTACCGTGCGTATCGCGTAATATTTGTACTTCGATATGGCGCAGCGACGTTACAAATTTTTCAAGATAAATATCACCGTTGCCAAACGCATTCCTTGCTTCTGCTGTCACCTGATGAAACAGGCCGTGCATCTGTTCAGGCTTATTCACCACCTGGATCCCTTTGCCACCGCCACCGTGCACAGCTTTAATGAGCACTGGATAACCGATCTGGTCTGCGACTTCCGCTGCTCTCTCTGACGTATTTACAATGCCGTGACTGCCGGGTACAACCGGCACTCCAATACTCATCGTGGTACTGATTGCATTGGATTTGTTACCCATGGTTTCCATACTGGATACCATGGGTCCGATAAAGTTAATGCCATGATCCAGGCAGAGTTTCGCGAAATTCGGGTCTTCCGATAGGAACCCGATGCCTGGATGAAGTGAATCCACGCCTTCATCTTCAGCAATTCGCAGTACACTGAGCGCGTTCAGATAGCTCTCATCTGCAGTGTTGCCGCCAATACAGACTACCCGATCTTTCGGACCGAGACTGGCCATATCGGCCGGGACAGAATCCATATCCGGGTCCGACTGTACCAGAACTATCTCATATCCCAATTCCTGAGCCTTGCGCACCAGTTTGACTGCAGTGCAGCCCCTTGCATGGATGAGCGCTTTCTTTACTTCACGTACCACATCCTTTACTTCAGGCACTGCCTGTTTCTGCACTCCGACCGCTGTTAACGTGCCCGCCATGATTCGGTCGACTACTTCTTCCACTGTTTCAGAAGGCAAAGGTATGGCTGGGTCTACGGCGCGCAGTTTCTGATCCAGATCTTCTGCGAACGGGTGTTTCACCAGGCCTTGCATGGCTCCTGGTGTAAGTGACAAATAGTTTGACAAGGTCGAAGTGCTGGGCAGGTTCGACTCGACCACCATTTGACCGGCGAACGGCATGTCGGTACCGGAGAAATAATAGGTCTGTGCCAGCGGGTGAGTAACAAAACTTGCCTGTGCACCCCCCGTACAATCGCCAAAACCAAAATTTATGATGGGCAGATCATTGTCTCTTATAAATCGGGTAAATCGATCATTCAGGACTGGCATGGAGAACAGCACACTGGGTCCTTCCTTGGTCTGCATTCCACCCGATGAGATAAAGCAGATGACGGGTAATCTCTGGCGTGAACATTCAACCAGTAATTTGCATATCTTTTCACACCCGGCCATGTCCATGCAGCCGACCTGAAACTCAAGATTCGAAATAACCGCACCGACACGTAGTTCTTTCTGCTTCCCGATTTTGAAATTCCCAATGCCGGTAACCGTACCACAGGGAGTCACCCCCTTTTTTAATGTGTTCTCAATGCTGGGACGCAGCGTTGGGAAATTAACCGGGTCGGCAGTCATCAGGGTACTATTCAGTTCTTCGAAATCATTGAAGAAGTGATTGACGAAGTCCGATACAGTGGCTCGTTTCCTGCTTTTTTCCTGAGCAAGAATTTCCTGAATCAGCAAATCACTATAAGCAATTGTCAGGCGGTTCCAGAAGTCCTTACGCCGACCGATTCTGATCGGATTGACACGTCCCTCATATTTCTTTGTACCCGCCTCGGACGCATAATATTCAGGCAGCAATTTTTCGTAGAGGAAACTCACAATAACAAAAAGCGTGTCCGATTTATCCGGATAAACAATCTTTTTCCATTCTTCCACTGATTTTAAAAAGGATGAAGCCCGGGAAGAATCCGCAAAAACTCCAATCCAGTCAGCAAATTGCTGCGCCAGAAACTCGGGTGCAAGTCCGTTGAAAACCGGCTGTGCAGCGCAAGTTCCCAGCACTTCATTAACCAGATCACCGATGACCTGCTTATCCAGTATCTTTGATTCGTGGGCTTGCCTGGCCAAAACGATCAGATTGGATATCAGGCTTTCGTACAAGTCACCAAAAACCAGCAGGTTCTGACATTGCGCGATAAAGTCATCCCTCACCGCATCATCCAGAATAACGTCCAGAAGGGTTAATTCAGTTTCATCTGTCACCCGGGTCTGATCTGTCCTGCGCTCAAAGAACGACCCCAGCGCAGCTTCCAGTAAACGCCGATTGAGCGGTATGCCGGACTTATTTACCGGGTCTTCTCCCGGCACTTCGATGAACCCTGACAAATGCGGATCAGACAGTAAGTCCGGATCGTGAAGAGTTGTGCCTTCCAGAATAAGATTCAACTCCGTAATCAGCTCCCGGCTGATGAAAGCAGAAGATTTCTGCGTCAGGTAATCCGCATCAAAGAGCTTCTTTCCAGTGTAACTAAAGCGATCCTTGATATGAGCGATGAATGGAGTATCCGCATTTGCCAGCGCATTTATAATCCCCCGGTTGTTCTTTATCTCTCCGGGCGTTAACAGAAACCTGGTGGCATCGTGGTTTTGCAGGTAGTCAATCAATGCCTCCAGATTATCCTGGGCACCGCCTTTCCAAAGATTATAAAGGTGCAACCCATAGTTCAGACACAATTCAGCTTTGGCATCCTCATAATTCTTTTTGGGTTCTCCGAATATAAACTGGGCAATCCGGCCCCGCTCGTCATCGACTTCTGCTTTTTTTTCCTGGTAGTTTTTCCATGATTTATTCAGTTGATCATCGTAAACAACCCTGTCCGGGTCCTGCATCCAGTGCAAAAATGCAGTCCTGCGCTCGCGACGGAATCGATCCGCCATCTGTCCTGTCGGGATTTCATGTGATGACAAACGACCATACTGAGTGGTGCTGATGGACTTGATTCTCTTACGTAACCCAAGGTATCGCTGGTAGCGATATGTCACGCCAAATATGTTGGGATATTGCGTGGGTGAACTGCTGTATTTTAGTAACGAACTCTCGTGCACTGCCGCCAGCGTCTCTGAAACATGCAGAAATCGATCCACGTTTCGCTGATAGTGGGTAATGATCTCAGGGCTTCTTGAAACAAAATCTCCGGCATTATTTTCTATTGAGAGA
>CAZNFE010000150.1:0-7142 GCA_964571945.1 uncultured Pseudomonadales bacterium | reverse complement strand
CCCGCATCTTCTGCGTAGTGGCAGAGAATAATGATAATCCGGGCTTCCAGTTACTGAATTTTGGTGCCCAATCGGTTTAATTTATCGGCTAGCGTGTTCGTCTTGTGATCCAGGTCATACACGGAAAGAGCAACAATTTGCTGACGTGTGTTTTCCTGTTCCGCCAGGCGTTTCTGCACCGCCGCCAGATTTGGATGTGTATCGTCGATGGCGTTGACTTTGGCCAGATAATTGTGCGCCTTATGCAGGTATCCTGCTTCGATGTCCTGGATGGCCCAGCTCAGGTATTTTTCAACGATATCATTGATTCCCTGCAGGGCAGATGGGTTGTCCGGATCCAGAGTCAGCACTCGAAGGTAACGGTACCATGCGTTGTCGTCGACTGGTGTAGTTAAATGATCATTGGCAAAAGCCTTGCCAGCTTCCCGCAACAGTTGCTGTATTTCGCGCCGGGCAGATTCCGGAAGGACATGCTCTCCCATGACAGGATGCTGGTTAGGCGGTTCGGATGCGTGCTGAATACTGCAGGCGGGTGTTAGCAGCAGCCAGCCGGTAAGTAGCAAAATAAAGGAGCCGCTCAGTTCAGCAGTATGTATTCTTCGCAGTGCGAGGTCTTTCAATTGGATCCCCAAACAGATGAACTAGCGTTTGATTATGAGGGCGATTTTTATCTGAGAGTATTCAGTATAAAATGATTCGTTAAGAATCGCGATCTGTTCCACTTGCATCGATTACCGGCCCATTTGGGGGCGTCGATCGAAATACCGCCGGTCTTGCCGGTGGATTGTTATTGTTCACTTCTGTCTTAATGAGAAACTATGAAAAAATTGCAGTTACTATCCTCGATTGTCGGGGTGTGCATGATACTTACCCAGGCGAATTTAGCACAGGGTAATGAACTTTTTGATACGAAACCTATTGCTGTAACCGGTACCGACGGTGCAGCTGAATTTCTTCATGTCGATGAGGCATTCAGACCTGATTTAATTCTGTTACCCGGGAACAGGATTCAGATCGAGTGGTTAATTGCGGACAGTTATTACCTGTACAAACACAGGTTTAAGTTCGAGGCAATTAATGGTGTGAGTCTCGGACCGGCCCAGATTCCGGGCGGCGAAAAAAAAACAGATGAATTCTTTGGTGAAGTAGAGGTTTACCATCGGCTGGTTTCTATCACTATCCCGTTTCAGGCCACTGAGAAAGACTTTACCATCACAATAGGCTATCAGGGCTGTGCAGAAGCGGGCTTGTGTTATCCGCCGGAGACAAAAGCATATCAAGTTGATACCGTTTCCGGGGAAATTTCGGCGCTTTCGAAGGCGGAATTGAAAAGTCAAAGGACAAAACTTGAAAGAAAGAATTCGCACGACGGGGCGTTAGCACTTGTCCGCAACAACACGACTGAAGAGGGATCCCTGGCAGCCACAATCGCAGATGAAACGCTTTGGATGATGATGATTTTGTTCTTTGCTGCAGGAGTCGGATTGGCTTTTACCCCATGTGTACTACCCATGATACCGATTTTGTCCAGCATTATCGTGGGCCAACAAAAGATCCCCACCAGGATCAAGGCATTTAGTTTATCCATGACATACGTTTTGGGCATGGCGATTACTTATGCAATCCTGGGTACCCTCGTGGGCTATTTCGGAGCCGAATTCAACATTCAGGCCAAACTGCAGTCTCCCTGGATTTTGAGCACCTTTGCCTTATTGTTTGTCGTGTTGTCTCTTGCGATGTTCGGGTTCTATGAACTGCAACTACCAGAGAGACTCAGAGACAGATTAACCGGAGTAAGCCAACTACAACAAGGAGGTGAATACCTGGGTGTAGCCATTATGGGGATTTTGTCCAGCCTGGTTGTTTCACCCTGTGTATCTGCACCACTTGCAGGTGCTTTGATCTACATTTCTGCCACCGGGGATGCAGCGATCGGTGGGCTGGCGTTGTTGGCTCTGGGATTGGGGATGGGCACCCCTTTGCTGATCATTGGCAGTGCAGGCGGTGATCTGCTCCCCAGGGCCGGAGAATGGATGAATTCGGTGAAGGCGGTATTCGGAGTCATGCTGCTCGCGGTAGCCATCTGGATGATTGAGAGAATAGTGCCCGCCAGCGTCACGCTGGTTCTCTGGGCTGTGCTGGCGATCGTTTGCGGGGTATATCTTGGTGCGCTGGATGCGCTTGAAAAGCGCGGCTGGCCGCAACTATGGAAGGGTGTCGGTGTGCTGTCGATCAGTTACGGCATCATACTGCTGATAGGTGCAGCCAGTGGAGCAAACGATCCGCTAAAACCACTGCAGAGGGTGATGAGCAGCAGCATAAGCAGTGAAACAACACGAGTCGGTTTCCAGCCGGTGCATGATATGCAATCGCTGCAGCAAGTGCTTGCGACAGGCAGGCAACCAGTGATGCTCGATTTTTACGCAGCCTGGTGTGTGTCATGCAAGATTATGCAGCGGGATGTGTTTGATAACCGGGAAATTTCGGGGCTGCTGGGTAATTTTCAACTCTTGCAGATAGATGTGACGGACAACAATGCGGAACACCAGAGGATACTGAATAACTTCAATCTGTTTGGCCCCCCTGCCATATTGTTCTTCGACCGGCAGGGTAAGGAATTATCTCAATTTCGGATTCAGGGAGAATTAACTCGAGACGAATTTAAAACACGCATTTCGGAAGTAATCAAAGCAATTGCAGAAGTGCATTTATGATCGGCAGCAATTTCGATAGCAGAGCGGTAGGTTGGCCGATGGCAAAAACTCAGCCGTCTGGAGTGCCACGTTCGCTGTAAGATCGAAATACCTCCGGCTTTGCCGGGGAGATTATCAGTGCCCATTCAAGGGTATTGCCAGCCACATTATATGTTACGATCTGTTCGCTTTCATCGATCATCAGCCCCATTGAGGGGCTCCCGATCGAAATACCTCCGGCTTTGCCGGAGGATTTTTATTGTCGATGCCCGGTGCACTTTCATCTTTTCGCGATATTTGATCGTTGTTAGAATGTGGTCGATATATTGCATCAGTGTGAGACTGGGTTAGGAGACTGACCAGGAACCATATTCGATATTTGCATAGCAGGAGTTACGGAAGCAATGGCTAATATTCTTGTACTACATGGACCTAATCTGAATCTTTTAGGTACCCGGGAACCTGAACTGTACGGATCTGTCACGCTGCAAAATATTGACGAGGACTTGTCAAGGATGGCTAAGGAGGCGGGTCACCAGCTGATGATCCTACAGAGCAATGCAGAACATGTACTGATTGATCGAATTCATCATGCCGTTGAGGAAGGGGTCAAATTTATCATCTTCAATCCAGCGGCCTTCACGCATACGAGCGTCGCACTTCGGGATGCCCTTCTGGGTGTGGGTATTCCCTTCATCGAAGTGCATCTTTCAAACATACATGCCCGCGAAGAATTCAGACGAGAGTCCTGGTTTAGCGATATCGCCGTGGGGACGATCGTCGGGCTGGGAGAAGAGGGGTACAGGCTGGCATTGCAGGCTGCTATCAGTCGATTGTGATTGGGTGTTTCATTAAAAAACCAGATGGTAAGCAGTCCGGTAGCAGCAGGGTATATTTGTTGGACATGGAGATAATTGAGCGTGCATTCAGGTCAGGCTGTCATCTGCTTCAAGCTGTGACTTCAATACGCTGCTTGATAGCAGAATCAATTTGCTGGTGAATCATGGCCTGGCAACAATTAGTTCTTCTAACAGACCGGCAACACGTTGAAAAAGTAGAATCTGCATTGACCAGTGTGGGATCTCTCTCTGTTACGATAGAAGATGCTGGTGACAACTCTATCTATGAACCCGGACCAGGCGAAACACCCGTATGGCCGAAATTGAAAATTACAGGGTTGTTCGATCCAGATACCGATATGGACCGGGTGATCTCCAGGTTGGAGCCGATTGCGCAGTTTTTTAAAGTGGATGGCATACAACAACTGGGTGATCGAACATGGGAGCGTGAGTGGATGGCTCATTTTAAACCCATGAAATTTGGTGAACGTCTGTGGATATGCCCGACATGGTGTGAAGCACCCGATCCGGATGGAACCAACATACGACTGGACCCTGGTCTTGCTTTTGGTACCGGTACCCACGAGACAACTGCACTTTGTCTCGAGTGGCTGGATGATCATGCTTTGCAGAATCTGACGGTGGTCGACTATGGGTGCGGTTCAGGTGTGCTCGCGATCGCAGCATTGTTGCTTGGGAGTCGAAGAGTAGTCGCGATAGATATCGATCCCCAGGCATTAGAGGCTACGCGAAGTAATGTGCGGATAAATCAGCTAACATCGGATAAGCTGGAAATCTGTACTCCGGAGTCATGTGGTGATGTTAGAGCAGATGTGCTGCTAGCAAATATACTTGCGGGGCCCTTGATTGAATTGGTTTCAAGATTCGTGTCACTGCTGAAACCGGAAGGAATGATTGTGTTATCTGGCATTTTGAAAACACAGTTTGCGAGTGTTGCAATGGCATATAGCCCATTTTTTCATCTTGATGAACCCAAAACACGAGGCGATTGGATCTGTGTATGCGGTACCAGGATACACTAGCATGATGAATTCACTCATAACCCAGTGCCCGTCGTGTGGCACCAGTTTCAAATTGACCAGTACCCAGATGGAAGCAGCCAGTGGTGCAGTCAGATGTGGTGCATGCCTCGAAGTATTTTCAGCCAGTGAATACCTGGTCGGTACGGGGTCGGATGAGCTAACACAAGAAAATCAGGAAATCGATTCTTCGGAAACTTGTATAGATGAATCGGCCACGGCGGAATCAGCATATCAATTCACTGAAATTAGTGATGTGTCTCATGGTGAAGAGTCCAGAGACAATTGCGCGGGCGATGAGATGGTCGAAGAAGATACGGATCAATCAAATTGGCAGATAGGTACAAACATCGTATATCACCTTGCTGATGTTGTTGAGCCGAGTGGGTTGGATGCAGATTCCCTCCCGAATCTCTTTGAAATTGATTCGAAGGACCCTGACACACAGGTGCTGGATGAAGCCACCAGAGAGTCTTTACACAAAGCCATAGGTGATGACCCGGATGACGTTACTGAGACGGTACCCAAAAGAACAAGTATCCTGAAACTGGGCTTGCTGTTAATTGGGAACCTGCTGTTGATTGCTGTTCTGGCAGGTCAATTCCTCTGGTTCAACCGAGCAAGCCTGTCAAAACGCGAGGACATGCGGGCATATTTTCTTGAGTTGTGTGCTTTGTCTGCAATCCAGGTAAGTTGCAATTTACCTGACTATGTGAATTTGAAAAAGATAACTACGCGCAGACTGATTGTCCACAGCCACCCCCGCATACCCAATGTGCTGGTGATTGACGCTATTATTCTGAATACAGGAATCTATTCCCAGCCGTTCCCCAGGTTGGAACTGAAGTTCACTGATCTTGAAGCAAACACGGTTGCCAGTCGTCGCTTTGATGCAAGTGAATACTTGGCCGGAGAATTGCAAGGAATGAAATATATGCCTGCCGGTACGGAAGTCAGGTTAGATCTGGAAATTATCGATCCGGGTGAGCGTGCAGTCAGTTATGAATTGTATGCTGTGCGTGCCTCACAACACGGTTCATGAACGAGCCAGCACGCTAATCTCGGATCGGCCAATGCCAGGAACGCCTGTTTGAAAAAGGAAGTAACAGATTGCTACAGATTGGAACCTATAGAAGCGAAAACTGCGTTGTGCTCGCACCCATGGCCGGCGTGACGGACAAACCGTTTCGAGATCTCAGCAGAAAATTCGGCGCCGGATTCATGATCTCGGAGATGATCACCGGCCAGAGACGTTTGTGGTCTAGCATGAAATCCAGACAGCGTCTGGCATTTGATCATGCGGACGCGGTCCGGTGGATTCAAATTGCAGGAAGTGATCCGGTTATCCTGGCTCAGGCCGCTCGGAGTATCGAACTAGGCGGTGGCCAGATCGTAGATATCAATATGGGATGTCCAGCAAAAAAGGTTTGTCATAAAGCGGCTGGCTCTGCGCTCATGAAGGATGAAGCGCTGGTAGAAAATATACTGCGAACTGTGGTTGCCGCAGTGAGCATACCCGTTACCCTGAAGATGCGAACTGGATGGTCCCCGGAAACAAAGAATGGCCCGGCAATTGCCAGAGTGGCTGAAGATTGTGGAATTGCGGCAATTACGGTGCATGGTCGAACCAGAGAGTGTCGCTTTACCGGAGAAGCTGAATACGAAACGATTGCAGCGATCAAAGCGGATATCAGCTTGCCGGTAATTGCAAACGGTGATATTGACTCACCGGAAAAAGCCCGCTGGGTGATGGAATATACCGGGGCAGATGGTGTAATGATAGGTCGTGCGGCCCAGGGGAAACCCTGGTTGATAGGTGATGTGGATCATTATCTGAGAACTGGTAGAAAAAGAACAGAACCTTCATTTGAGAAGATTGGACAGCGTTTGGTAAGTCACGTACGTGCACTTCATCGGTTTTATGGAGAAAAATCGGGTGTACGCATTGCGCGAAAGCATGTGGGGTGGTATTTAGTTAACAAACCGGGCGGTGATGACTTTCGGCAACAATTCAACGAGATTGAATCAGCAGACGATCAGATAAAAATTACACTAGGGTATTTTGAACGCTTGTCAATTATACAAAAAGCTATGACAGGAAAGGATATAGCGGCATGAATAAGGGATACATACCATTAAAGGGTCAAGCGCAAACTGAAATGGTTGATGATTTTCACGTACCGAATTCGAATGAAAGCAATGAGTTGTCCCCCCAGCCACTGCGCAATAGTGTGAAAGCAGCGCTGGACAATTACTTTACGCAGCTGGATGGCCAGATGGTCACTGATCTCTATGAGCTCTTTCTCGCTGAAGTTGAGGCACCACTCCTGGAATGTGTACTTCGGCATGCAGGGAATAATCAATCGAAGACAGCAGCATTGTTGGGACTCAATCGTGGCACACTCAGGAAGAAACTAAAAAAGTATGGATATTTGTAGCCGGGAAATCAGACGGATCATGATTAACTGGTACACGGAATGTGGCAAAGGGGTGCGGAAAGGCAGCTAGACCAGGCCGGATGCAGTCAGAGATTGAATAATCGGTTTTGTGTGAATGGTTTGGCAGCAATA
>CAZNFE010000149.1:0-7150 GCA_964571945.1 uncultured Pseudomonadales bacterium | reverse complement strand
CGGCTAAGATTAATCTGGTCGAGATCATTTCATTATCAGAAATAGCGGGTTGGAATAGAACCTCAGGTCTGACCAGAGATCTTCCCCCGATGCATCCGGTTCAGGTTCCAACTGATCAGTGCTGGTCCCGCGTACCCGAACATAGAGACTGCCTGGAATGTTCTCAATGGTGTGCGTCATTGTCAGGTATTCATCCTGACGCTCCCAGCTACGTCTGGTAAATCGTTCCACCACCCGGGTGGAGTTATTCGTATCCGTCGATTTATCTGTCACTTTACCGGTAATTTCGCCGACAATGAGATCAACCCTTCGTACGCGTGGATTGTCCCCATGATAATTTTTCGTCGCCGGATCCCTGATTTTAATCGTTACCTGGATTCTGGATCCAATTGTAACATCCAGTTGTTCACCGATTGTTGCACTTTTGTTTCCGTCCGTGGCCGTCAGATACATCTCGGAAATCAGATCTCCGGTGGTCACAAATACTCTTCCCTTGCGGAGTCCCTCGATGATGCTATTGTAATTCTTTTCCGCAAAGACATAGGTCTTGGAATATTCTCCGGGCCAGAAGTCATAGCCTCCTTCGGTGTAGTGTTTATGCGAATCGGAATTGGCGGTAATCCACCAGTGTCGACCCTCGCCCAGCATGGAGTCCCAAAATCCTCCCAGCCGCGCAGTCAACTGGTCAAAAGCGCCCATGGTTGGAAAAGCCCGGTATCCAGCCCGGGGATATTTCGCTCGCAATGAGCCATCCGGATTCAAAGTAACCGCCTGATGTCCCGGTGCACCTGCCATGCCGACCGCAATGTCAGGGGCTCTGTCGTTCCATCCTCTTAGCTCATGGGGACTATCCAACCCATACACTCCCAGCCCGGTAGCAGATCGGGAGGGATGATTGGCAAATACCACCGGCTTATGTTGCAGCTGGTGCATGAAATCCAGTGCTTCGAGCATTTTCTGTTCCGTATCCCTGGCCGGATCCAATGGAAATGATTCAAGTTTGTCAAATCGCGATTCAAGTACCTGGAGGTCCTCGGCTTCCTGCCTGCTGTGAGGTATGATGAGGCTGCTGTGATCCGCCCCTGGTGAATTTAATTCCATGCCATAAAACTGGATCAGCTCTGGCAGCACCGCACGGGATCGAACCAGCTCAGGATAAGCCAGCTCCAGATCGATCTTGGCATGATGCGGTCCACCATGATCTGTCGTGACAATCCAGGACAGGCCAAAATGCTTTGCCATCAGCGCATTCATTGGTATCGGATAGATCGCATCCCCGCCAATGGTGGGTGTCGGTGGATCAGTCTGCCAATCCCAGCCGACGCTATAGCGAGAATGGATGTGGTGGTCGCCTGCAAGCCACTGCCTGGTTGAGATATTTTCAGTCGATCTTGAGGCTGAGCAACTTGTGAGGATAACCAGCAGACTGAAGACACAAACCTTCTGCTTTAGCCGGAAAACAGCCATACTTTCCCACCTGTAAATTCACGAATATGTGCTTCTGCCAGAAGGTCCGTGAGGCTCATTACTACAACAAATTTCTGGTACATAAGCATCAATTCAGGAACGAATAATTACCATCAATCTATCACCACAGCGGCTTCGAAACAATCTCCAGGCAGCTTGCCGGCCACTATTCACGCGAACAGGTCAGTTCACCTGAACGACCACCTTACCGAGTGCTTTTCTGCCAGCCAACATCTCTAGCGCTGTTCTTCCTTCTGCAAATGGGAACACTTTCGAGACATGTGGTTTTAATTTTCCTTCTGCTAACCAACCGGCCAGCACCTTCATCCGTTTCCTGGTTTCATCAGGAAACGATCTGGAGTAGGAGCCGAAGGCAACACCAATCGCCTGACATTGTCTTAGTAATAATCTGTTGGCAGGAATATCTCCGATAGTTCCGCTGGCAAAGCCGATGATCAGCAACCGGCCACCCAGCGCCATGCTGCGCAGCGCCTGGAACATTACATCACCGCCAACCGGATCATAGGCGATGTCTACACCCCTGCCGTCAGTCAATTCCATAATCCGTTCTTTGATGGATTCAACCGAGTAGTTAATACAATCATCTGCACCGTAGACCCTGCACAGATCCAGTTTCTCATTGCTACTGGCAGCAGCGATAACTCTGCCACCAAATAGTTTTGCCAATTCCACAGCAGTAATGCCCACCCCGCCCGCAGCACCCAGTACCAGCACTGTTTCGCCGCTTTTTAAGCAACCTCGATCGACCAATGCATGGTAGCTGGTACCATAAGTGACAATGAACCCGGATCCAGCCACGAATGAAGTGTTTTCAGGCATGTGATACACCTGCTCGGCTCTGGCACAAATATTTTCCGCAAGGGTGCCGCCACCCGGGTGGGCCATGACGTGATCACCGGTTTTGAAGCCACTCACACCATCCCCCACAGCCAGAATCTCACCCGCGCACTCCATTCCCGGGCTAAAGGGTACATCTGGCTTGTGCTGATACTGTCCGCGTATATTTAACACATCCGGAAAATTCAAGGCTGCCGCTCGAACACCGATCTTAATCCGGCCCGGCAGCAATTCCGGTTCAGGAACTTCCCGAATCTCAAGATCATCCAGATTACCAATTTTATGACACACCCATGCTTTCACGATTGCTGTTCCAGTCTCTGTGCACCAGTATCAGCGATACATTAACATACTCGTTGACAAATCATTTATGCTATCTTCAGCAACCTGCAATCGGCTAGGTCCACAATCAGGGGATTGCATAAGTGATCCGAATTGTCGTTACGATTCTACTACTGACAGTTGTTGCTGCTGCTGCCACATGGCTGTCAATGCCTTACATTGCTTCCGTCATGCTGGCTCAGGAGTTGGAAGCAAACGGCTGGGAACTGAACAAACTTCATATGCGAAGGCCAGTGGATCTCAATTGGCATTTCGATTCAGTGCGTCTGGCTGAGCAACCAGGTTCAGTGATAATCGAAGCGTCTAATCTAATCCTGAAACCGGCAAACAGGGAACTGAATGATTTTGCGATCAGCATTGATCAACTCTCCATCAAGGTTGCAGCAAGCGATCATCAAGAGCCCATAGATTTACAAGAGATACTCGATTCCTACCTAGCGCTCTTACCGAGGATAACCAGCCAGGGACAAATTCGGGAACTGGAAATATGCGTTGCTGCAATCTCCTGTAAGATCACCAAACTTACCTGGTGGTACGAACGTCGAGGTCTGCAAATCAGAGCAGAATCCGGTGAGCAGCCAGTTATTCAGAATCTCAATCTGCTCCTGACAGATCAATCGATTCAGGCCGCGTTTTTTCAATCCGGACCCAGATCAATTTCTACTAAGCTTCAGGCAACCCGGTCAGCGACAAATACTGTACTCCTGACGGGTACTATTCGTACCATGGACAATACCGTTCTTGAAAAGGTGCTCCCTTTTCTTCCCAAACAGTTATCAACAGATCTCCACACCCTGTCAGCGACTCTCGAGGGGAGTTTGGTACCGGGAACAATTCAGAACGTATCGGATTTGACAAATATGATAAGGGGTACAGCGGACATTGAAATATCCGGAAATGTGCTCTGGGACGCGAATGAATTTTCACTGGAATCACACCAGCCAATCATCACTCAATTAGCAGTAATGCCGGATCAGGTCACGCTCATCGTCCTTCCCGCCTTAAAGATTAGCACCCTGATCCCGAACATCGGCAAGTCCACGTTGAGCAACCAGGAGGATATCGTTTGTAATTATCACTTCAGTACCCGGCAGGCAGAGTGCAATACAGATAAATTTATGATTGCTTCAGATTTCAATGGGGCCGCATATTCCGCATCGTTGTTACTTACCGATGTTACTTTCCAGTGGCCGTTACACGAATCAATATCAGCCACCTCCGGCATTGAACTGATCATCCAAAACCAAACTGAGTCTTTGTTAACGGCTAAAGCACTGCTGTCACTCGGCGACCATGAAATTCACCTGACCGCTTCCCATGTATTATTCGAAGGTCTGACTGTAAACAGGCTTGCATTAACTCACAGGTTAGACAAAAACAAGGGTCAACTACAGACCGCATACAGTCTGAATACCGCAGCAATGAGTCGATGGTTCAAAAGCCCGATTAATGGAGATCTCACAATTGCCCAGGAAGCAGCCTGGCAGGGTGGCTTTGGTCCAGTATGGCACGAGTGGCCCATCACCCTGCACAGCAATATCAAGGCAAAGAACCTGTCGGGCGAACTGGACGGATACCAGTTTGCTGGCGGTGATTTTGAATTGATGCTATCGGGTTGGTCATTACTCCGGACAACCGAACCTGTACGGATGACCTGGCAGGAGATTAATGTAGGTTTTCCCCTGCATAACACGGAAACGATTTTTGATCTTGCGCTGGATCCATTCTCCGGTAAATTTCAGGTTCAGGGCATTGCTGCTCATGCGGATATTCTCGGCGGAAAAATCAGTTCAGATAACTACGTTTATGATTCGAGCGCAGGTAACGGGGAAGTGTTGCTGGCCCTTGATCGTCTTGATTTACTGCAGGTACTCTCTTTGGAACAGGAAGAATTTCATGCCCAGGGAAAACTTACCGGGCGGTTACCGGTCAAAATTAGGGCAAATCGGCTGTTAATAGAGGATGGCACAATCGAAGCACTCGCACCCGGTGGACTCATTCAGTACAAACCAGGCGATTCGGTTCGAAACCTGGTTGCATCCAATGCACAGATGGCGACCGTGCTGGATACTTTGCAAGACTTTCGTTACGATACCCTGCACTCTGAAGTGGATTTCAGGCCAGATGGCATTTTGCACCTGGCCACAAACCTGGCGGGAAGCAATCCTGAATTTGAGGGCGGACGCAGAGTTAATTTTAATTTGAATATTGAGGAAAATGTTGCCGCTCTACTGAAAAGCTTACGATTAGGCAGTGACCTCACCAATCAGATCGACCGAAAATTTGGCGATTAGATATGTTGCGATTGAATCTACAATCTGATCGGTTCAGGGTACATATAATGCGGAGAACGAACAATGGAAAAAATGCTGATCATACCGGCCCTGAAACGTTATTACCTCTTTGCACTTATTGCACTGGGAATTCTGATCACTTCGTGTACACCCACGATTCAGGTAGCAGCACCTTCTGAACCTATCACCATAAATTTGAATGTAAAAATTGAACATGAAATCAGGATCAAAGTAGATAAGGAACTGGATCAGTTATTCAAATCTGAAGAAGATCTGTTTTAGGAACGAAAATGAAATCATTAAGCAAGCTCAAACTAATCAAAAAGCTAACTCTTGCAATCTGCTGCGTCACCTTTACTGCCAGTTTGATTGCCAGTCCGCTATCCGATGCAAGAAACGCGGGCCTGGTAAAAGAATTGCCTACCGGTTATGTAACCGGTCAGGGTAAAGTTTCAGCCAAGATTGCAGCACTTGTGAAAGATATCAATCAGCGTAGAAAAGCCGCTTATGAAAAGATTGCCAAACAGCACGGCGTCGAAGTCGATCAGGTTGGCCGAGAGTCTTACGCGAAACGACATCCCGGTAAGTAGAACCCGTACTGCAGGACACCCTTCACCTTTTTCGGTCCTCCCGGCGGTCGATCTGGCAACCCCACCGGGTTTGTCCTGGTTTTTCTGTTCAGGCACCTTGTGCCACCATAACCTCGGAGACTAATGGTGGAAAAGAGAAAATTTGGCAATACCGATATGCATGTAACAGTACTGGGTTTTGGTGCCTCGGAAATAGGCTATGAAGGAGCTTCCCAGGCTACCGTTACCAAATTACTTAATGATGCGCTTGACTCTGGCCTCAATGTAATTGACACGGCCGAGTGCTACCCCAATAGCGAGGTCATGGTGGGCAATGCGGTAAGCAACCGCAGGAGTGACTACTTTCTGTTCACAAAATGCGGCCATCCCGGCGGTCTGGGGACCGAGGACTATACTCATGACGGTATAATCTCGAGCGTTCAACGGAGCCTCAAAAGATTACAAACGGAGCAGGTGGACCTGGTGCTGCTGCATTCATGCGACCTGGACATTCTGCAAAAAAAGGAGGCCATCGAGGCACTTCATGAGGCCAAACAGCGCGGTTATACCCGTTATATTGGCTACAGCGGTGACCACCTGGCAGCAAAGTATGCGATCGAAACCAACGAATTCGATGCCCTGGAAACATCGGTTAATATCGCTGATCAGGAAGCAATCGGACTGACTCTGCCATTGGCAGCAGCGCGGAATCTTGGTGTGATTATAAAGAGGCCGATCGCTAATGCCGCCTGGAAAACCGGTGAAAAACCTCTCAATCCATATCATCATGTTTACTGGCATCGACTCCACAAACTCGATTATCCGTTTCTGAAGGAAGATCAGGCTACCAGCATCGCTACAGCATTGCGTTTCACCAGCAGCCTGGATGAAGTGCATACCATGATTGTTGGTACCACAAAACCCGGCCGTTGGAGTGAAAACGCGGATCTGCTCGCATTGGGATCACTGCCAAAGTCAGAATCCGACGCTATTCGCCAACGATGGGACAAGGTCGCCGAGGATGACTGGATAGGTCAGACTTAACAATCCTCTGATCACCCGGATGCCTGGGACTTTCTGATCCCCTGTCACCGGCTATTCTGAGTTTCCCGATTTGTTGGTGCTCTGAATTTCCGAAAAGTATATACTAGCGATTTCCCGGCCAGGTGGTATCGGTTCAATCCTCGATCCTGCGTCAATCCATCATCTAGAACGCCAAGCCTAATGCTATCCAGGTCTGTAGTTTCCAAGAAATGATAAGGTAGGAGAGTTGACTAATCGGTTTCCAGGTTGGCGCATGGTCGCCGTCGCTTTTTTTGTAGATTTCGTTGCAGTTGGATTTTTCTTCTATTCCTACGGTGTCTTCTTCAAAGCAATTGCCACCGAGTTTGGTGATTCACGACTCGGTGTATCGCTTGGACTTACCGTTACGACGACCGTTGGAGCTATCGTCTCACCGATCATCGGTCAGGCACTGGATCGCTACCCATTAAAACGCATCATGGCACTTGGTTCCGTTTCGATGGCGCTCGGCTTTTTTTCATTGAGCCACGTACAAACGCCACTACAGTTTTATCTGGCCCTGGGTGTATTTATCGGTTTCGGTGCCAGCTCGATGGG
>CAZNFE010000148.1:0-7171 GCA_964571945.1 uncultured Pseudomonadales bacterium | reverse complement strand
TGTATTAGATAGCGGTATTCGTGCGACTGGAGGATCTGGTGATGCCTCGGAATTCAAACGAGGAACGTTCAAGAGCCACCATTGATGATGTTGCTCGGAAAGCGGAGGCAGCTAAGGCAACCGCCAGCCGGGTTATCAACATAATCGCGTTGTTTGGGGCCATCAGTGGTGAAGTCTTATCTCTCTTGATCCGGGGAATTAAGGGGACGACCCCCAAAAATGGTTACAAACTGTTGACTTATTCCGCCCGAAACGCTCGCTGGAAGCAGGCCAGAGTTGCAGCCGGAAACCGGCTCAAGGTTCGCGTCCAATCCGAGTCAGTTTTTGTACCCTCCCTCCCCCTGTTGACAAATCGTCCGTACTTCTACGGATGTGTCTTGAAGTTTCACCATCCAACCCATTTTTCTTAAATTAGGAGAAGAAGAACCATGAAGAAAACACTCTTACTCCTCACCGCTCTGGTGATGATCTTGAGCCTTGTTTTGAGCGCTTGTGCTCCGGCAGCCCCTGCTGAACAACCGGCAGCCGAAGCGCCTGCAGCCGAAGAGGCGGCTCCGGCGGAAGAAGCCGCGGCTCCGGCGGAAGAGGCCGCTGACCCGAATGCTTTGCCCCGCAGTGAAACCCTGTATTTCAATGGCCAGCAATGGGGTTCGGTTGTCGGTTGGAATCCCTACTCCAACAGCAACAATAATGCCATGGCGATTGCCCAGCAGGATAGCGCCCGCGTCATCATGTTCGAAACCCCGTATCTGTACAACATGCTTGACGGCCAGGTGTATCCTTTGCTGGCTGACGGGCCTTATGAGTGGAATGATGCGCGCACCGAGATCACATTCAAGATGAAGCCGGCCGCGAAATGGAGCGATGGCACTCCGATGACTGCGGAAGATGTCGCTTATACCTGGGCCACCCATGTCAAGTACAACACCCCGACTGGCGCTGGCAACATCGATTATATCGAAGACATCGTCGCGGTTGATGATCAAACCGTCGTGGTGAAGGCCAAATTGGATGATGCTGGCAATGCAGTCAATCCGCTGCTTGTTGCTGCATACCTGAGCACCAACTATGTCATCCAGAAAGCCTGGACCCAGACGCTGGAAGAGCGCGCCGGCGGCGATCCCACGGAACTCCTGGCTGATACGGCAGAGGACGTCGTTTACTCCGGTCCCTATCACAAGTACTTTACTGACGATACAAAGGTCGTCTATCTCCGCGATGACAATTACTGGGGCCAGGACGCCAGCATGTGGGGCAAGCTGCCGGTTCCCAAGTACCTGGCGCACGCGATTTTCAAGGATAATGCTGCCGGAACCACCGCATTGCAGGCCGGTGAGGTGGATGTCAGCCAGCAGTTCAACTCCAATGTCCAGGACCTGTGGCTGAAGGATAACCTGCCCATCTCCACCTATCTGCCGGAGGCTCCTTATGGTATTGGCGCCAGTCTCCCGACCGCCTTTTACAACCTGGAATCCCCTGGTTTGGACCAGCTTGCGGTCCGCAAGGCCATCGCCATCGCAGTTGATTATCCCACCATCATTGCCAACGCGATGACCAACCAGTCGGCCACCTTCGATCAGGTTCCGCGCTCGCTGATGAACCCGACTCCGGGCGAGCAAGCTCTGTATGACCACGATGCTGTCGCAGACCTCCAGTGGGTCGGCAACGACATCGAAGGCGCCAATGCCCTGCTCGACGAGGCCGGCATTGTCGACTCTGATGGCGATGGCTGGCGTGAATACGACGGCCAAAAACTGAGCTACATTGCCACCTGCCCCAACGGCTGGTCTGACTGGCAGGCTGCGATTGAAGTGGTTGCTGCTGCCGGCGCCAAGATCGGCATTGACATCACCACCAACTATCCTGAATGGTCCGTTTACCAGACCATTGTCACCAAGTCCGACGCACCGCTGCCCGAAGGCTATGACATCTTCATGATGTGGAGCGACGGCGCCGGCCCGACCCAGCCCTGGGGACGCATCCGCAAACTGCTCAGCTCCGAGTTCGTCGGTATGGCGAGCAACTGGAACGGCAACTGGGGCCAGTATTCCAATCCCGATGCTGACGCCTTGATCCTGGCGATCCCCGGCGAAACCGATGAGGCCAAGCTGAAGGAGATGTACACCGAGCTGGTGAGGATCTACCTGACCGAGATCCCCTCCTTCACGCTCATGTACCGGCCGCAATCCTTCCACACGGTGAACGAGAGCGTTTGGACCAACTTCCCCCACGAGGGTGATGGCACCAACCCGCCTGTTCCTCCGCTGGATCTGACGGACGGCTGGAGCATCGCAGGTCTTTATAACCTGACGCTCGTCAACCCGTCGTAAAGCATCCTGTTTGAGAAACAGCCATGCTCCGCTCATATGCGGGGCATGGCTGTTGATTTTTACAAGGAGGTCGTGTTGAAAGGGTACCAAAAATATTTCCTCACCAAGTTTCTCTGGTTCCTGGTCACACTGGTTGCTGCATTTGTATTGAATTTCATCCTGCCACGATTCATGCCGGGAGATCCTGTGGCGGCTATCGTATCGAGGCTCGCCCAGGGTATGACGAACACGTCGGGGGTCCAGGCGATCTATCAGCAATACGCTGAGTTGTTCGGCACCAGCCGGCCCATCATCGAACAGTTTTTTATCTATGCAAGAAATGTTTTTCAGGGCGATTTTGGGTTCTCCTTCAGCCAATACCCCAGAACGGTGGCAGATGTTATCATATCTTCCCTGTGGTGGACAATCGGCCTGCAGTTTCCCGCAATCATCGTTGGCTGGTTGATCGGGAACACCCTCGGTGCATTGGCGGCCTATCTCAAGGGTGGGTTTGACAAGGTCCTTATGCCGGTCAGCATTTTTGTCAGCAATTTGCCGGCATTTGGCATGGCGATCATCCTCCTGGTGATCTTTGGGGTTTCGCTCAAGTGGTTCCCAACCTCTGGCGGTTATGGATACGATTTGATCCCCAACCTGAGTTGGAAATTCATATGGTCCGTCTTTGTCCACTATCAATTGCCGTTCTGGTCCATTGTATTGATCACGATCGGTGGTCAAGCAATTGGGATGCGTTCCATGGCGATCTACGAGTTGAATGCGGACTACGTAAAATACAGCCGCTTCATGGGCATCAAAGACCGCAAAATTGTGGGCTATGTGTTTCGGAATGCTATGCTGCCACAAATCACCGGTCTGGCATTGTCGATCGGCACCATGGTCGGCGGTGCGCTGGTGGCAGAGATTATCTTCAGCTACCCAGGGCTTGGCTCTACCATCCTGACAGCTGTGTTAGGCCAGGACTATCCGCTGATCTCCGCAACGACGTTGATTATCACCATCATGGTATTGGTCGCAAACTTCCTCATTGAGATCGTCTATGGCTTCCTTGACCCACGCATCAAAGCCGCGCAGGCTGACTAAGGGAATGATGCTGTTATGAAACAACTATTTCGACAGACGTTTCGCTCCGGCAAATTCGTGGTTGGTTTTTCCATCTTTGCGGCAATTTTGCTGGTTGTGATTATTTATCCGCTGATCGTGACAGACCCGCCATTGGCTATCATTGGGCAAGGCACATTCTTTGAACCCGGCATCTACGTAAATGTCTATGACAGCATTGGCGCGCCGCATTACACAATGAATCTTGAGAATGCTGAGGCCAAGCGTATTGACAGCAAGCTAAAAGATGAAGACCGGCTTGCAATGAAGGACTGGCTTGTGGCAGCCGAGATTTCGGAGGATGAGATCGAGACAGAAAACACTGAAAAGCTTCTCGATCAGTGGTTTAACAATTACGATCCAACGAAGAGCATTCCCGGGATGACCAATGCCAGGCGGAATTACTTCATCCGGCTCAACAAATCAGTCCAGGGGCTTTTGTCCACAGAGAGAGCGATCATTGCTGTAGAAAACGCGGAAACGGGCGCGTTGGAAAAGACGAACAGCGTCCCCCAGTCAGCTTTTGTGAATGTGAACCAGATTCCGAACGTTCGGGCCCTGCCCCTGGGAACGGATAACTTTGGCCGGGATGTGCTGATGGAACTGGTGGCGGCAACCCGCGTGTCGCTGCAAATCGGCTTTGTCGCAGGGATCATCGCCACCCTGATCGGTCTGATCCTGGGCCTGGTGTCCGGCTATGTCGGTGGTTTTATGGATGACGTGATCATGTTCATCACCAACCTGTTTACTGTGATTCCCAGCTTTGTGTTGCTCATTCTGATTTCATTCAGCATCGGGCAGGATCAGCGGGGCGCTTTCACCATCGCAACGGTGATTGGGTTCACCTCCTGGGTGTGGACCGCCAGGGCGGTGCGATCTCAGGTGATTTCATTGCGCAACCGGGACCATGTCAATTTGTCGAAGCTGTCCGGACACTCGATCTTCCACATCATTCTCACCGATATTCTGCCTTACATCGCTTCTTATGTCGTGATGGCCCTTATCCTGCAGATCTCCTCAGGAATCCTGGCGGAGGCCGGGTTATCGATCCTTGGGCTTGGTCCCAGAACGACCGAGGTGCCCACCCTGGGCCTCATGATGAACTGGGCGATGATCTACCAGGCGCATATCCTGGGGAAATGGTGGGCATACTTCCCCGTCATCATGACCATTGCGCTGATTGCGTTCTCGATGAATTTGATGAACACCGGTCTCGACCAGGTGTTTAACCCGACACTGAGAGATTAGGTGATTGATATGGCAAAAGTAATATTAGAAGTTAATGAGCTAACCACGAAATATGTCACCCGCTTTGGCGAAGATATTTACGCTGTGGACCACGTGTCCCTGAAACTCGAAGAAGGAAAATCGCTGGGCATTGCCGGAGAATCCGGCTGCGGAAAGTCGACGCTGGCCCTCAGCCTGATGGGATATTACTTCCCGCCGTTGCACTATAGCAACGGCGAGATCATCATTGATGGGACGAATATCACCAGGATGCCTCCTGATGATGTGCGTAAGTCGATATTGGGCACGGAGATCGCCTACATCCCCCAGGCCGCTATGAACGCGCTCAACCCGACCCAAAAAGTCATCCATTTTATTGAAGATGTGATTCAAGCCCACGATTCATATAAAACAAAGGAGGAGATTTACGAGCTTGCCAGAGTAGCCTTTGAATTCTTGGGGCTTCCGGCCGAGGTGCTGCAAAAACATTCTGTTGAACTTTCGGGGGGCATGAAACAGCGTACAGTGATCGCTATTTCGGTGCTGCTCTATCCAAAAGTGCTGATTGCGGATGAGCCTTCTTCGGCGCTTGATGTCACATCACAGAAAATGGTCATCAAGATGCTGCGCAATTTGATGGACGGTGGTTTCATCAAATCGATGATCTTCATCACGCATGAACTCCCGCTGCTGTACAACGTGACCGACGATATCATGGTGATGTACGCGGGGCAACTGGTGGAAAAGGCCCCCGCAGATAAGGCCGTTTTCGATCCCCTCCATCCCTACTCCAAAGGCCTGATGGGGTCGATTATCGTGCCGGAGAAGGGGCTGCGAGATGTCAAGCTGACGGCGATTCCCGGGGTGCCGCCCAATCTGAAAAATCCGCCAACCGGCTGCCGGTTTGCTGCACGTTGTAAATACGTTCAGCCGGAATGCCAGGTGATGTCTATTGATCTTCGCCAGGTTGGCATAGACCGATTTTATCGCTGCATCTTTTCCGAACAACAATTGAGAGAGGCTTATAAAAATGGCTGATGAAAAAACGTTGTACTTGAGCACAACAGGGCTTACCAAGGTGTTTGGTATAGGTCGCCAGAAAACAGTCGCCGTTGATCATGTGGATATTGATCTTTATCAGGGCGAGGTCGTCTCGATTGTGGGTGAGTCTGGCAGCGGCAAGACCACTTTGGCGAAGATGCTTTTGGGGTTAATTAACTATACTGAGGGTGAGATTTACTTCCAGGGAAAAAAACGCGATATCAGGTCGCATAAAAAGAGGAAGGAATACTGGAGAAATATTCAGGCGATCTTTCAAGACCCGTTCTCTTCCTACAACATTTTCAACAAAATCGATTCCGTACTCTTAGATTGCATCAACATGCGCGGCGGACGCAGACTTCCGAAGGCCAAAAAAACAGAGATGGTGACAGAGGCTTGCAGCTTTGTCAACCTGAAGTTCGAGGAATTGACCAACAAATATCCCTTTGAACTTTCCGGTGGGCAGCAGCAGCGATTAATGATTGCCCGTATCTTTCTGCTAAAGCCGAAGGTTCTGCTGGCCGATGAACCTACTTCGATGGTCGACGCCTGTTCACGCGCAACCATTCTGGATGAACTGATGAAATTGCGTGATGAAATTGACATGACGGTTATTTTCATCACCCATGATATTGGCCTGGCGTATTACGTCTCTGACAAGGTCTATATCATGGAGCATGGAAGGTTTGTCGAAAGCGGGTCTCCCGACGAGGTGATTCTGAATCCGCAAGAGGCCTACACCAAACGCCTGATTAGTGATGTCCCAAAGATCTACGAAGAATGGGACCTCTCCACTGTGTAAGTGCATTCCTGACGTATGTTTAGCCACCAAACAAACCGGTTGCTAGGGTATCCGGATGATGCTCGTCTGCTGCTCATCAATGCCGATGATTTCGGGATGTGCCATTCGGTGAACGAGGCCATTATCGACGCATTGAAGAAGGGGATCGTTCGCTCCACTACGGTGATGGTTCCCTGTCCGTGGGCGCTGCATGCTATGCGCTTCCTTGGTGATCACCCTGAAATTCCCTTCGGTGTTCACCTTACTGTCATCGGCGACGGGACCGGCTACCGCTGGGGCCCGGTGACTCCGCGCGACAGGGTTCCCTCCCTGGTGGACGAGACAGGGTATTTCTTCGTCTTTGATCGCATGGCCGAATTCTTCGCGCGTGCGCGGCTCGACGAGTTGGAGCGGGAGTTCCGCAGCCAGATTGAGGCCGTGCTGGCCGCGGGGCTGCGGCCCACACACCTCGACTGGCACTCGCTACGCATCATCGGTGGCAGGCCGGATATCCACGAGCTGATGTTCCGGCTGGCGCGTGAGTACGGGCTGGCGCTGCGCGTGGCCGGCCAATCCTGGATTGAGACATTGCAAAACCGAGGCTTCCCCACCAACGATTACGATATTTTGGACAGCTACCACCTTGACCCGGCCACAAAGGCCGCTCGCTATGCTGAACTTCTGCACCAGTTGC
>CAZNFE010000147.1:0-7196 GCA_964571945.1 uncultured Pseudomonadales bacterium | reverse complement strand
ATCGGTTGAGAGAGGGTCGCGAGCGCCGCATGACTGATGTGGGCGGTCGGACCAACCTGGCACCGAGACTGCTCCGGGCCTAATTGCCATCCCACGCGGAGAGGCTGTGAATCTTCGAAATTTGCCCGTGGCCAGCGAGGGGAGGGCGAAGCTGCTGCTGAGAGCCGGGAACAAGAGAGAGTCTCAGCAGCAGCCGGCTCGTGGAGTGTGCAGTGCCGGGCACATTCGACTGTGTGCTGCTCGCACCAAATCGTGAAGCCTATGGGCAAATTTGCCAGATCATCACTACCAGCCGCAGGCGTGCTGCCAAAGGAGAATACGAGGTTCTGCTCAAGGATTTTGAACGCGGTGCAGGACAATGCCTGGCACTCTGGATACCTCAAGAAGACAACCAGAACAATCTGCAATATGGCGAGCAGCTCAAGCTGATATTTGCTGAACGCCTGTGGATCAGCATGGAAGTTTTTGCAGATGGCCGGGAACTGGACAAATATCGCTGCTGTTTCGTGCTATCCAAGTCCCTGGGTGTGCCTATGGTAGCCAGCGGTGATGTACACATGCATTCCCCTGCACGTAAACCGTTGCAGGATGTACTTTCAGCTATTCGTATGGGCCAGTCTGTCAAGCTTGCCGGAAGATTGCTGGCATCCAACCGGGAGAAGCATCTTCGGCCCCTGCATAAATTAGCGCAGATTTACCCCGTGGTACTGCTGGAAGAAACACTGCATATTGCTTCCCTGTGCCATTTTTCCCTGTCAGAGCTCCGCTACGAATACCCGGAAGAACTGGTACCCCCGCGAGTTACTCCATCGCAATACCTGCGACAACTGGTTGCGGCTGGTGCAAGAAAACGTTGGCCAACAGGGACCCCCGCCGCTATCGCAGCATTAATAGAGAAAGAACTCACTCTCGTTGAAGAATTGCAATATGAATACTATTTTCTAACGGTATACGACATTGTTCATTTCGCGCGCAGCCAGGATATTTTGTGTCAGGGACGTGGTTCTGCAGCCAACAGTGTGGTGTGTTTTTGCCTGGAAATAACCGAGGTGGATCCGGCCCGCATCAACTTGCTGTTTGATCGCTTTATATCAAAAGAAAGAGATGAACCACCCGACATCGATGTGGATTTTGAACACGAGCGCCGGGAGGAAGTCATCCAGTACATTTACAAGAAATATGGCCGTCACCGGGCGGCACTGGCAGCCAGCGTGGTCACCTATCGTCCTCGCAGTGCCATTCGTGATGTCGGCAAAGCACTCGGCATGGATCTGCAACTGGTAGACCAACTGGCAAAATCACTATCCTGGTGGGACAGTAAAGAGGAAATCCTTGAGCGCTTTGCGAGTACAGGCATAGATCCGCGCAGCCCGGTAATCGATCAGTTTATTACCCTGATTGACCAGATACTCGGTTTCCCACGTCATCTCTCCCAACATGTGGGTGGATTTATCGTCTCCCGTGGACCATTGTCCCAACTGGTGCCGATTGAAAATGCCGCCATGGATGAACGGACCATTATTCAATGGGACAAGTACGATATTGAAGCGCTGGGTTTGTTAAAGATCGACATACTTGCGCTGGGCATGTTGACAGCAATCCGCAAGAGTTTCGATCTCATCAATGATTATCGCAACACGCAGCTCTGCCTGGCCAGCGTCCCGGCAGAAGATCCCCTTACTTACCAGATGCTGCAACGGGGAGACAGTATCGGGGTGTTTCAGGTAGAGTCACGGGCCCAGATCTCCATGCTGCCCCGCCTGAAACCGGAAAATTTCTATGACCTGGTAATCGAGGTTGCCATTGTCAGACCCGGTCCCATCCAGGGGAAAATGGTCCACCCTTATTTGAAACGCAGAGCAGGGCTGGAACCTGTGACCTACACCAACGATGCTGTTAGGTCAGTACTTGGCCGCACCCTGGGCATTCCGATATTTCAAGAGCAGGTAATCAAGCTCGCCATGGTAGCCGCCGGATTTTCAGCCGGAGAAGCGGATCAATTAAGGCGCGCCATGGCGGCCTGGAAACGCCGGGGTGGTCTGGAACCTTTTGAGAAAAAGCTGATTGATGGCATGTTGGCCAGAGGTCATGATCAGAACTTTGCCGAACGAATATTCGAGCAGATCAAGGGCTTTGGTGACTATGGTTTTCCTGAATCTCATGCGGCCAGTTTTGCCTTGCTGGTATATGTTTCAGCCTGGTTAAAGCGCCACGAACCGGCGGCTTTCTACTGCGCTCTGCTGAATAGCCAGCCCATGGGGTTTTATTCCCCCTCCCAATTGGTACAGGATGCCAGGCGTCATGACATTGAAATACGGCCCGCGGACGTCCTCTATAGTGACTGGGAATCCAGCCTTGAATACCTGCCCTATCAGCAACAGGTAAAAAGCCGGCAACCAGCTCTGCGCCTGGGTTTACAGCGCATCAAGGGATTCAGCAAGGCGGCCTGCAAGCGGCTGCTTGAGGCACGGAATCAACGCGCATTCCGGAATGCAGAAGACGTGGCACGATGCGCCAGGCTTGATCGTGGAGAACTCGCGCGCCTGACCGAAAGCGGTGCTTTCAAGACCCTGTCGGGGCATCGTTATCAAACCCATTGGGAGGTGCAGGGGATTCTTCCCCCCACCCCACTGCTGGACAAGGTTGCAGAACCTGCTGGAATATGGAATCAATCTCCGGAAGACCGGGTTCTGCTGTCAGCGCCCACCGAAACAGATGATCTGCGCGCAGACTACGTAAGCCTTGGACTGACCCTTGGCCGGCATCCCATGGCCATATTACGGGATAGGAATATTTTCATGAAATGCAAAACCGCCAGTCAATTGCAACAGTTACAGCACGGCAGGTTTGTACAGGTTGCAGGAATTGTTACCGGCAGGCAAAGACCCTCTTCTGCTGCCGGGGTTCTTTTTCTTACCCTGGAGGATGAGTCCAACAATATCAATGTGGTGATCTGGCAGCGTATACTGGACCAATACAGAGCTGCCGTGGTGCAGGGGAAACTATTAAAAATAAAGGGTGTTATGGAGCGGCAGAACTCGGTGATTCACGTGATTGCCGGACACGTAGAAGATTGCAGTTCCTATCTCGCAGAGTTTTCGCTTAAGTCACGAGATTTCAGGTAGCCACATAAACGAAACCCATGGTATAAAGGCAACACCAAGACGATATAGAAGGAAATCCAGAGTGCAATGCCCAAAATGCCATGCAAAAATGTATGAAATCACCTACAAGGGGGTCACCATCGATCGGTGCACTGAATGCCGGGGGATCTGGTTCGACGAGGGCGAAGCAGAACGGCTCAGACATGAATGGATGTCAGAATTTCTTGATGATGGCGACCCGAAAACCGGCCAGGAATTCGATGCAGTAGAAAATGTCAGGTGTCCGCGTTGTGACAAACTTATGGATCAGCTTTACGACCTGAAACAACACCACATCTGGTATGAAGCCTGCCCGGATGGGCACGGAAGATTCTTCGATGCCGGTGAATTTACCGACTGGATTTACAACACCGTATTTGACCGTGTCCGGGAATTGAAAAAAGGCAAACGGCCAGGTGGCAAACCGGGTCGCGATTGAGGGCAGCTACTTGTTCAGTATTTAGTCGTAACTCCGGGTAGATCAGGCGTTTCCAACTTCAGGTGATCTTCGGACTTCGGCGATACCATGTGCTGCAATCGCTTTCTCTTTGCTTCCCTTGCCTCCAGAAGCGCCTGTCGATGCTGCTCGGATAGTGCTTCGCATGCATCACTCTGCACACCACCCGGCAAGCGATCTGCGACAATTTTCGCAGCGCGCTCGTTTTTCTCATGCACTGCCATGTAACACAACACATCCGTGTCCTGCACGGTATAGTCGAGTGGCGTACTTGCACAGCCTGGTATGAATATCGCTATGAACAAGATCGCAGGTTTCGTATTGCTCATCTATTATTCCCCGGGTGTGTTTTAACCAGACTGTACTGCACCCACAACACTCTCAAGGTCAAATGCTGCGGTAATTAACGATCGGGTGTATTCTTCCCCGGGATGATCAAATATTTGCTGTACGCTACCATGCTCTACAATAACGCCGTCCTTCATAACCACTACATTGTCACTTAACGCTCGCACTACCTTGAGATCATGGCTAATAAACATATATGCAAGGTTATAACGTTGTTGAATGTCTCGCAGTAAATCAACGATCTGCGCCTGTACTGACATATCCAGTGCCGATGTCGGCTCATCCAACACCACGAACCGGGGATTTAGCACCATGGCCCTGGCAATGGCAATGCGCTGCCTTTGACCACCAGAGAATTCATGGGGATATCTGTCCTGAATCGTAGGATCAAGGCCCACTTCAACCAGCATCTTCGCTACTGCCTCGCGACGCTGTTGTTTAGTCAGCTCCCGGCGATGAACCAACAACCCCTCTTCGACTATCTGATTGATCGACAACCGGGGTGACAGGCTCCCGTACGGATCCTGGAACACGATCTGCATATCCCTTCGGAATGGTTTAAGATATTTGGCTCTTCGTCCCTGTAGATTCTCACCATCAAACAATATTTCTCCTTCACTCCTGATCAGGCGCATCATCGCCATACCGAGCGTCGTTTTGCCGGAACCCGATTCTCCTACCACGCCGAGTGTCTGGCCCTGGCGAACGGAAAGGGAAACACAGTCCACTGCCTTCAGAAATTTGCGCTTGAAAAAGAAAGCTTTACCAATCGGAAAACTGACTTGCAATGCCCTGGTCTCCACGACTACGGGGGCAGATTCCTGGACAGGAAGCGCTTCACCTTTGGGCTCGGCTTCAATAAGATGCCTGGTGTATGCGTGTTGCGGATTAGTGAAAATGCTCTCCGCTTCGCCCGAATCAACTATTTTGCCTTTGGTCATTACATTGACCCGATCAGCCATTCTTCTGACAATTCCAAGGTCATGAGTGATCAGTAGTAACGACATGCCCAACTTGGCTTGCAGTTCTTTCAATAACTTCAGAATTTGGGCCTGGATCGTCACATCCAGTGCCGTGGTTGGTTCATCTGCTATCAACAGATCAGGGTCGTTGGCGAGCGCCATGGCAATCATCACTCGCTGTCGCTGACCGCCAGATAATTCATGGGGAAATGATTGCATTTTTTCTTCGGGGTGTTGCAGGCCAACCAATTTCAACAATTCCAGTATAGCCGGTCCCGACTCCGAGAGTTTTATCCCCTTGTGCACCAGCAGAATTTCACCAATCTGCTTATCGACTCGATGCAGTGGGTTCAGGGAAGTCATCGGTTCCTGAAAGATCATGGTGACCTTCTGGCCTCTGACACTCTGCAGCACCCGACTCGATGCACCCATCATCTCAATACCATCGACCTGAATAGAGCCCGAAGGGTGTGATGCAGATGGATACGGCAACAACTGGAGGATAGAAAGAGCGGTCACTGATTTGCCTGACCCGGATTCCCCCACCAGGGCGACTGTTTCCCCTTTTTTGATGTTGAAAGATACACGATCTGCAGCCAGGTTATCGCCAAAAGCCACAGACAGATCGGTTATTTCAAGTACGACATCAGCCATCAGGCACCTGGATTTTTTACAGATGATACATTACCCGGTGCAGACGTCCCCGGGAACAATGTCTATTTTTGTGTTGAATCTACCTGATCATTAGTGGATTGTCATTATGGAAAGTGAAAAGCCCATCTCTGATGGTGAGATTGTCAACATCTGGTCAAAGGTACCGGATGTCATGATTTCAGGATAATCCGGGCGTTTACCGTCCCTGGTAGCTCATTTTTATCTACCGAGATCTGCCGTACCAAGATGCCTTGATTGGCTTGCAACTCTTCCAGCCAGGTCATCAGGCTATTAAAGGCAACCGCATCAAACCAAACACTGACCTCATCATTGCCTTCAGGTTGCATTTTGTTTGGTTTGATTTTGAAATCCTGCGCTGTTCGGGAGATCGTCGTCAGCAATGACTGACCGCTTCTGTGCGTTGTGGTCTGAATTCCGGCCGCTGCCCTGGCTTGAACCGCGGTGGAATTCATCCAATTGATTAATTCCTGCTGATTATTTCTGGTTACCCTGGCGGAGGCGGCATAGTCTGCTGCCGGCTGCCAGATTCCAAGGACCACGATCAGAAGGCCAAAGAACAGTGCTAAACCCATCAGTGCATATCGATCATTGCTCTCCAGATCTGCATAGATTGAAATCAGCCTCCTGATTAACTTGTGCTGAGAAAAAACCTCCAATGGCCTCATGATTTTGGTCCTCGAATGCCACGAATTCTGATGCTGCCTTTCACGGAATTGTTTTCCTGACTGATGGTTCCGATCTCAGATACCAATCCGGCTGCTGCTATTTTCTGAGAATAAGCAACCAGTTGATCACTGTTGTGCGCACTTACCTGCAGGGTCAGGTCTCCTCTGGTTTGATTAAAATTTATGTTGTCCAGTTGTAAACGGGAATTTTTCAACTCACTCGCAGCGGTACTGAACATGAGCAGGAAGTCATTCCTGATATTGCTGTTTCCTGAGCCATTTAAGTGTGCTTGCCATCTGCGACGCAAATCGCGTACATTTCGATCATTAGGATAGATACCTTTATACAGTTGCAGTGCTTCTTCCTTATACCCGGCTGCCTGGGTATTCAAATAAAAGCCCTGACCAATCAGTGAAGATACATGGAATAAAAATCCAACCAGAATCAGCACCACTACCGATTTCCAGTTTGCAGCAGATGATGCTTCGCCGGACGCTGGTTTGAACTCCCCCTGCAACAGGTTTATCGCGTCTTTAGCAAGGTATTCACGACACAGGGTTTCAAACGGCGGGTAGTCCAGCGGTTCCTGCAGCAATTCACCATCTAACTCAGCCTGCCACTGTGCACAAAGCACTTCCTGGGCTGTCGATTGATCCCAGAATAATCGGTAGACGCGCGTATGGTCCGATTCCTCACCGGTATTCAACAAACTCAAAAATGTGCTTACCTGATCCAACTCTATGGCAAAACCCTCACCCAAGCCACACTGAAGTAAAGCACGCGTTTCATCAAGCAGAATATTGACCTCATTACTCCCGGCGGGAAGACACAATACGTCAGGCACCATTATTTGCGGACTCAATCCAATACTATCCAGCCGTTCAAGCCATCCCCTACTTCTTGCTCTTGCCGCCGCAGGCACCCATGTCGCACACTGCTACCGTT
>CAZNFE010000146.1:0-7216 GCA_964571945.1 uncultured Pseudomonadales bacterium | reverse complement strand
CGGAAATGCTGTGGGGCATCGCACGATAAATAAGAAGGTTGGGACAGTTGTTGGCGCAGTTCTGGGAGGTACGCTGGGACATGCACATGATGCACGCAGGAATTCGAATGATCATAGCTACACCACCACCGAGGAGCGATGTGAGGTTTATCAGGAATATGAAGAACATGAAAAGATTGTCGGTTATCGCATATCGTATCGATACAACGGCAAGATATATACGACCCGATCCGACACGGCACCCGGTAAGACCATCAAAGTGCGAGTCACTGTCTCTGCTGTCTAGTCGGGCATATCGCTCACTCGGTATATCTGGCCTCGCTCATCGAATAGGCTTTTGTTCTCAGTACCAGTCAAGTTAAACTTCTTATTTGAGGATGGTGGAGACTGCGAATGAAAGTATTGATTTGGAGCATTGTTGTAATCCTGGCACTGCCAGTCACCGCGCACGCAAGCAGACATCCATTCAGAAACCCGGACCGTGACGTAAGTATCTATTTGGCTGCCAGGGAAGATACTCACGCAGCCAGGCTGAGCCCCAGGGATGCGGCAAGTAAAGTAAAGAAAAGCCATGGTGGCAAGATACTCTCGGTTAAAGCTACCAAAGCAAAAAATGGTACAGCATACAAGGTGAAGATTCTCACCAAAGAAGGTGTGGTCAAGACGGTCGCTGTAGACGCGGCAAGCGGTAAAGTATCTGATTGAAAGCAAAATCCCGGCTCTGCCGGAGGATTGCTATCATCGGATTCTGGCTCACGCGGCGATTGGTAAAAGAGATGGAGCACAGTCATGGTTACCCGGGTTTTGCTGGTAGAAGATGAGAATCAATTGCGCGGGCAGTTGGATGATTTACTGATCCAGCATGACTATGAAGTCGATTCTGCCGCGGATGGCCTGGAAGGATTGTTTATTGGTCAGAAATACACGTATGACATAGGGGTGATCGACCTGGGGTTACCAAAAATGTCCGGCATTGAACTGATCAAGCATTTACGTGCAGATGGCAAGGAATTCCCGATTCTGATACTGACCGCCAGGGGTGATTGGCAGGACAAGGTAGAAGGCTTGCGGGTTGGTGCTGATGACTATCTGGTAAAACCCTTCCATGTTCAGGAACTGCTGGCCAGATTAAATGCTCTGATCAGAAGAGCCAGTGGCCAGCTAAAAACGGTCCTGGAAATTGGTGCAATCAGCCTGGATTCACGTGCAAAGTTGGTCAGGGTCAAAGAACGGCAAATTGAGCTAACCGCTTTTGAATTTCGCTTACTGGAGTATCTGATGCTTCACCAGGGTGAAGTGGTTTCAAAAATGGAATTGACTGATCATCTCTATGATCAGGATTTTGATCGTGACAGTAACGTAATCGAAGTGTTCATCGGGCGACTCAGGCGTAAACTCGATCCGGAAAATCAATTAAAACCCATCGAAACCATGCGCGGACAGGGCTATCGATTCGCCCTGTGATTTTCTGTAGTGAGTATGAAGCAATTTAACCAATGATCTCTAGAAAAGGGTACATGCCAGGATCTTTGCGCGGTAGATTATTGATAACCGCAACGGTTGTTCTGTTTGTATTTCTTGGCCTGACCGGCATGGTGCTGGATCAGGCTTTCAGAAGTAGTGCGGAGAAGGGTGAATCAGAAAAATTGCTGGTTCAGATATATGGCTTGTTAGCTGCCGCGGAAGAGTCAGACAGCGGATTATATCTTCCGGAACAATTACAGGAGCCCGGGTTCAATCAACTTGGTACCGGGCTTTACGGAATCGTTAGCGATGCCGCCGGAAGTGAGATATGGCGATCACCTTCGGCATTGGATCTGGATTTATCTGCTACCCGGATCAGGCAAATCGCCGCCGCAGTAAATCCCGGGGAGCAGCTGTTCGGAATACTGGAATTGCCCGCAGCGGACCAGGTCTATTACTTTAGTTATGGAATCCTCTGGCAGGGGCATGACAATTCCACACGAGCCTATGTGTTCACATCGCTGGAGTCTACGCGGTCAGTTAATGCAGAAATAAGCAGTTTCAGGAACAGCTTATGGCTCTGGTTAGGTGGAGCCGTACTGGTTTTGATTATTGTACAGGGATTTATTATGAGCTGGGGATTGTCTCCTCTCAGAAGGCTTGCCGGAGATCTGCAACTGATTGAAAGTGGCGAGAGTGAAATTCTGAAAGGGACTTACCCTGATGAAATTGATGGTGTAACTCGTAATCTGAATTTGTTACTGGCAAATGAGCGGAGACAGAGAGAAAGATACAAGACCACGATGGCCGATTTGGCACATAGCCTGAAAACCCCCCTGGCAATATTACGGGCGTCAGCAGGTTTTCTTGGCGATTTGAAGCAGTCCGGTAGTGATCCTGAATCTGCAGCAGAAACCACTAACCTGGCCCTGGCAGGAAAATTGCCGGAAATCGTGCAATCCATTGATGAACAGGTCGATCGAATGGATCAGATTATCAGTTATCAACTACAGCGATCGATCGTTACTTCACCTGATCTGATCCGGAAATCATTTGCAGTGAAACCGCTGATTGATAACCTCATCAGCGCAATGAAAAAGGTGTATGAAGAGCGTCAGCCTGTATTTAGTCTGGCTGCAGAGGATTGTCATTTTTTCGGTGATGAAAGGGATCTGATGGAGATCATGGGTAACCTGGTGGACAATGCATGCAAATATGGGAATGGTCGCATCGAAATTCAGGCACGGAATACCGAAAATGGTGATCATATACTGTTTCGGGTGGACGATGATGGTCCTGGTTTTCCGAATGTAAATCGTGACAAGGTGTTACAGCGCGGCATGAGAGCTGATACCTCAGAAGTCGGGCAGGGAATTGGCCTGGCCGTGGTATCCGATATTGTAGATAGCTATAACGGCGAGATCGATATCCAGGATAGCCCGCTGGGTGGCGCACGCATACATGTGCGGATTTGAATGGCTCAGTTCCTGGATTAGAGCATCTATCAATATAAGTAGGCTGTTCTGACTTTATACCCGAATGTATTCTCTACTGCATGCTTGCCGTGGCAGCAAGAAATCGCTGCTTCAGAGCCTCTGCTTCATTGGCGGGAATCGGACCGAGGCAATACCAGTCGATTTGCAGTGAACGCAATTGTTCCTCGGGAGAGCGAGTTTCTTTCTGGCGTTCAGAAAATTCTTTTTTTAGTCTGCTGACCTGGTATGACATCCGCAATTCTTGATCCTCCGGTGGAGACTCAATACCTGCCAACAATTCCAGTTTAACGCAGAGCAAGTGTGCGGCTTCACTGTAGTCCTGACCGGATTTTTCTGGTGAGCCGTGTTCCGATGTGGCGGAGATCTTAATTGCAGACCATCGCTGGTCGATCCGTTCTCTGATTTCTGCGGGCAATGGGACACTTGTTGAAAGTTGCTGTTCCAATTCGGATTGGAGTTGCTTGAAGGCCTCCTCGCTGCCAGTGTGAGATTCCAACTGTTCACACACATGAGCCAATCGAGCCAATTCATCAATAACAGTGTTCCGTTGTCGTCTATTCTGGGTTTCGATGGCATGGGTAAAGTCTTTACACACCTGCTTGAACTGGCTTTCAATTTTTTTCTGAAAACGCCGGGCAATATCTATCTGGTTGAATGCTGATTTGAATTGCCTTAGTTGTGACCGACTCAGTGGCTCTTCCGGTGCTGAATTACCGGCCAATTCTGCAATCTTCCTGCACAGGTCTTCGGCTGCCTGAAGGCTCTTTTCCTCTTCTGCCAGTTCCGATTTTCTCTGCTCGTCTTTGCGATTAAAAACAGCATCACAAGCCCGGCGAAATTTTTTCCATAGTTTTTGATCAACTTTTCTGTCAGTTACACCAACAGATTTCCATTGTTTTTGGATCGCGATGGTTCGGGTAATGGCTCGTGATAAATCCTCCTCTTCAATAGTCAATTGCTCTACCTGTTTAATCAGGTCGAGCTTGATGTCCCTATTATGATCCTGCTCAGCCACAAGCCTGGCCTGTAGTGCATCCAGTATCTTGTAGAATCGAGGTTGTACCGATTTGCGATGGCTATGATCGATCGGCCCCAACTGTCGCCATTGCCGTCGGGCAGTCATAATGATCTCTGCTACTGCTTTCCACTGAGCGGATTCCCAATTATTGTTAGTCTCGAAATATTCCAATTGCTCGCAGATCTGAGTTCGCTCCTGGAACCGTTGCTTGCGTTGCAGTGCCAGGTTTTGGAAGTATTCCCTGCAGGGTTCATAGGCTTTATCTGAGGCTTGCTTGAATCTGTGCCACCTTTTCTGATCGGTGTGAGAATCACCCAGCGCCTTCCACTGTTGATGCAATTCGCTAATCCGGTCAGCCTTTTCCCGGGGATCAAGCTGCAATTGAATCAGGTTGTTCATTTTTTCACAGAGCGCTTCCCGTTTTGATCCGGTTGCGTAACCCTGCCAGTCCTTGAGTTCTTCCAGTTCACTGGACAATTGTTGCAGTTTTTCAAACTGTGAACCGGATCTGGAGGAGTGGCCAAGCGCCCGGCGCAGTTCTTTTCGCACTCGGCTTGCCTGCTTTACATGACCGGCTTTAATCGCTCCATCCAGTTCAATGAGCCTTTGTTGAATCTTCTCTCTGGCTTCCTTCTTCTCCCTGGAGGAGATGCTGTTTTGTGTCTCGTGTTGAGCCAGTAATTCCCGGATTCTGCTCAAATCGTTCGGAGCAGGGAAATCTTCCGGCCAGTGCAAGTGATTTATGTCGGTATGCAGTTGTCTGGAAACCGAGTCCATTTTTTCCATGTTCGGCAGTTGATCTTTTATGTGACCCCAGCGGGTGCTGGCATCAAGCAAAAACTCAATTTTGTTCAGATCACGATAATACGCCTCACTCAACTTCGGTGTTAGCTTGTGTTGAGACAGGTGGTGCCAGCGTTCGCGCATGTCGTTGACAGGTTGTGACAATTTTTCCAACTCGTCACAGGACTGGTGTAAATCTGTCAGCATTGCGTCCAGGCGTTCAACAATCTGTTCTGCTTCGATGAGTGCCTCTTGATCCTTTCTTTTTTCTCTTAATACTGATTCGATCTGATCAGAGCATAATTTTTTTGATTGTTCGAATGCATCACGAATGGTGATGAGGATTTGTTGGTCTGCGTCATCATGCAGAGCCAGGGATTGTTGCTCCAGGGTATGCCATTTTTCAGTAAGATAATTGAAGGTGCGCTCAAACGAAGGATGTTGCTGGGAACTGGCCAATTGCTCCATTTCAGAGGCGACATCCGACATGTCGAGCGTCAATTTCTGCTGCTCTGCCTGAGCTTGTTGTAATGCACGTAGTTTGGTCCTGGCAATATTGAAAACCAGCTTGTCTTTCTGTTTCGCTGCTTTTTGCAGTATCTCCAAATGGCTGGTTGAGGTGATTTTTTCCGCTGCTGCCTGGCGCACTCGAGTAGTTCTGGCATGAGAAGCAATCTCTGTCAGCAGATCTTCATCAACAATCTTATCCAGAGCAAGACCGATCAATGCAAAATCATTGGATGACAGCGCGATCTCTTTGATGAGCAGTTTATTCGTTAACGCCAAGACGATTGATTTACTGTGCGCCAGACTGGAATCGGAGGACAAAAGATGGCAATACTGCTGACGAGCGGTGTCACCCGTGGCTCCCTTTTCTCCAGCCAGGGACTCTAACAGTGCATAGTCGTCTAGCTGGGAAATTGCGGCACATCTTGCACGTTCTTCCGGATCTTCCGCAATCAACTGTTTGAGGATATCTGTTTCGGTTACTTCACCGATAGCACGGAGCCTGACTTCAAGATCAGGGTGTTGCCATTTAGGTGAACTACTAATCAGATCTTTAATAGCCATCTGGAATGCTAATCAGTTGCCTCTACTGGTTTGCCAGGGGAACCTGGAAATACCTATTTCCACCATCGAATGCATAGTATACCACCGCAACCGCACGATCTTGATAGTGTGGCGCGAAACAGGAGTAATCCGAGCGAAACCGGGCGCTACTTCAGTTCTTTATGCGTGCCATCACAGAGAGGTTTGTTATTGCTGTACTTGCAGCCGCAGAAAAAAACTCTGGTGGATTCTTCAGCAATGTATTTGATTGGCCGGATTGATGTATCCGCGTGGGATCCGTCGCAAAAGGGCTGGTTAGCACTTCGGCCGCATGCGCACCAAAAGTAGGATTCACCCGCTACCACTTCAGTCGGGTAAGGAGATTTCTGGTTGATTACAGGGTCTGTCATAAAGAATACTCCCGAGCATTTGCTTTTTCTATAAATCTTGAAACCTGTCGATCAGATCGCAATTCTAACCAGTATAAGAGGACGGTGGATCTGTTTACACCGGTATTACTTCCGTTTGCACTGAATATCCGCGAAACGCCCTGATGTCATACGCTACCCCTGCTTGCGTGGCATCGGGGCTGACAGACTTCTGTCTTGATAATAGCCGTGACAAACAATATGATCGTGATCCCTGAATTGTCTTTTCAGGACGAGTCGAACTGAATGATACAAGCGGACAAAGCGCAAACATAACAAAATGTCCGTCGGAAGAAAATCCAGTCAATCAGTGGTGCTTCGCGGGATTGGAAATCAGCGGGGCAATAACAGATTTTTAAGCAGTGAAGGAAGAGGATAGGGTTATGGATTTCTCGTTTTCAGAGGAACAGACACTTCTGCAGAATAGCATCCAGCGGTTTATACAGAACGATTATCAATTTGAACAACGGCAGAAAACCATTCACAGCGAACCCGGTTTCAGTCCGGAACACTGGGCTACTTTTGCTGAACTTGGCTGGTTAGCGCTACCGTTTAGTGAAGCAAATGGTGGTCTTGATGGTACGCCCATCGAGACAATGATATTAATGGAAGAATTTGGTAAGGGACTGGTCGTAGAACCATATGTACCAACCATTATTCTGGCGGGCGGGTTGATTGCCAGAGGGGGTACCCAGGCGCATATTGAAGGTGTGCTGGCTGAAATAATGGCAGGTACTAAACAGGGTGCACTGGCTTTTGTTGAACCACAGGCACGCTTTAATCTTGCTGATATCACGACTTCGGCGACCCGGGACAAATCGGATTTTGTATTGAATGGATGCAAGGGAGTGGTGATTAATGGCCCCAGTGCGGATGTATTGGTGGTGCCCGCACGCACTTCCGGTGAGCAGCGGGATGAAGACGGCATCACGTTGTTTTTGCTCGATGCCGGTGCCGATGGAGTGACAAAAAGAGAT
>CAZNFE010000145.1:0-7220 GCA_964571945.1 uncultured Pseudomonadales bacterium | reverse complement strand
AATCGCTCCGGTGGGCGGTGGTGGACTGCTGGCGGGAACGGCATTGGCAAGCAACGGACTATCCCGAAACACACTGGTTTTCGGTGCTGAACCATCTGGTGCTGATGATGCGTATCGCTCTCTAAAATCGGGCGTCAGAGTAACCCGGCATCAACCGGACACAATCGCTGACGGACTACTTACGACACTCGGTGAATTGAATTTTGAAATTATTCAGGAAACAGTGGATGATATTCTTTGCGTATCTGAGCAGAGCATAGTGGCAGCCATGCGGCTTCTGTGGACGCGGATGAAATTGCTCGTGGAGCCATCTGCTGCCGTACCACTGGCCGCTATTCTCAGCCACAGGTCAATGTTTTCAGGGAAGAAGGTGGTGATTGTCTTGTCAGGCGGAAATGTCGATATCGACAAATTACCCTGGTGAGTGTACTGAACTTCACGGGCCCCATTGAGGGGCCACTTATCGAAATACCTCCGGCGTTGCCGGAGGATTTTTATTGACTGTTATTGATAATCTTCGTTACTTCTCCGGGTTCCGGGAATCGACCTGTCTCGTATTTGGAATAGGCTAGGTTCCCATCAATCACAACATCGAATATGCCTTTCCCTTCAGCGAATAATTCTGATTCTACTGCAAAATTACGTTTGAGCTCATCCGCCAAACTGACGGCATCGGGTTTGTAGTTTCACTGTGAACAATAGTGGATTTCAATCTTCATATTCCATTCCTCTCAAAATCGTTTCCGTTTACTCATACTCTCTCAACCAGGCGTTAAAATCGGCTTCCCGTTTTTCCCTGAATGCAGTCACACCCTCTCTTGCATCGGCATGGTGGTCTGTAACTGCTGTTTTGGCTGCAATTTCATCCAGAGACTGTGCAAAGCTCAGTTCTGCAGCATTGTAGATAGAACGCTTCAACAACCGCATCGAGGCCTGGGGGCCATTTGCTAACTCAAGCGCGAGGTCTGCTGCGTGCTGTCGAAGTTGATCATCCGGAACCACTTCATGCACCAGGCCCAGTTCCAGACACTCTCTGGCGCTGAGGATTTTTTTCCTCATCAGAAAATCCATGGTCCTGGCGACTCCCATATGTTGTACCAACAGATACTGGCCACCTTCATCAGGTAGTAGCGCAAAGCGAAGTGTGGCGCTGCCTAATCTGGCTTGTTCTGCTGCGATTCGAAAATCACAGGCCAGCGCGAGGGAGAGACCGGTTTGAATGGCAATACCATTGATCGCACAGATGGATAGTTTATCCAGGTTCCGAATCGCCAGGTTAAGTGCCTGGGAAATCGTTCGCAGGCCGTTATAGGTGCCAATCGGAGAATCGTGGCCGGGAGGAATAGGCGGCATCAATGGTGAAGCATCATCTGCCGGACCCGGATTAGCTTTCAGATTGTCACCTGCACAGAAAGCCCTGCCAGTACCAATAAAGACAACCACGCGTACCGCTTTATCCATCTGCGCTTGAACCAGGGTCTCTACAAGGTCTCGCTTCTTCGCTGATGTCATGCCATTGAGCTTCTCGGGCTCATTGAATTCGATCCAGGCAATACCCGGTTTTTCCAGAACAACTTCAAAACCTGTAAATTTACCCGTTTCCATAATGATTTCCTGATTTCTGGTGAACCTCCAGATCATTCACGTCGAATTAGTGTCTGTCAATAGGGAACGATAAATTCATTTCAGAAACCGGGCAGGATTGAATTGTCCGATCTGAGAAGCTGGCATCTCCTGCAATGGAGTACGATTCATCGAGGAATTCGTAAAAATTCGTTTAATTGCTGTTTACATTCTGCCATTGAAAGGTTAATTTTCGGCGATCTGCATGACTGGCGATGACACAGGCAGAAAGACCTGTGAAGGTGGGATCAACCACCGGGAAGTGCGACCACATAACGACAGCCGTTCGCCTGGGCATCCACCAAAAGCAATCAGGAGACTGCCCATGAAATCCAATCTCGAGTACCTTCAGGAAAATGACGCTGCAGTGTACGCTGCGCTGCGAGGTGAGGAACATCGCCAGAAAACAGGTATCGAACTAATTCCATCTGAAAATTACACCTTCCCGGAAGTGCTGGCTGCGCTGGGTTCGGTTTTTACCAACAAATATTCCGAGGGGTATCCGGGTCGCCGTTACTATGGTGGTCAGGAATTTACAGATCAAATCGAAACTCTTGCCAGAGACAGAGCTAAAAAAGTGTTTGGCTGCGAGCACGCCAATGTTCAGGCGTTATCCGGCTCAGCAATGAATCAGGCAGTGTATCTGGGTTTGCTCGAACCGGGAGATACGATACTGGCGATGGATCTCTCTCATGGTGGTCACCTGACTCACGGTGCCCCTGTGTCTCACATGGGTCAACTGTTTAATTTCGTCAGATATGTAACAGATCCTACTGATGGCAGCATTGATTTTGATCAGATACGGGCTACCGTTCTGGCGACCAAACCAAAGATGGTGCTTTGTGGCTATACCTCTTATCCGAGAGACATCGACTATACCAGTTTCAAGAAAATAGCCGATGAAGTCGGTGCTATTACCATGACGGATGCGTCTCACTTCGGTGGTCTGGTTGCCGGTGGCGCAATGCATAATCCGTTCGATTATGGCTTTGATGTGGTTACTACCACCACTCACAAAAGTCTGCGAGGACCCAGGGGGGGGCTGATTCTTTGCAAAAAGGAGTTTGCAAAAAAAATAGATAAATCAGTATTTCCCGGTCTGCAGGGAGGTCCTCACATGAATGCGATCGCTGCCATTGCCGTTACGCTGTTGAAAGCGCAGACAGACGAATTCAAATCGTATGCAAAACAGGTGCTGGTTAATGCGAGGATATTGGCAGATGAGCTGTTAGCTAAACAGGTCTCACTGATAACCGGGGGGACCAGCAACCACATGATGGTGATCAACACGGTCGAGAGTTTTGGCCTGGATGGCAGGGTTGCTGAAGAGACTCTGGATAAGGTATCGATCACCACGAACAAGCAGATTGTCCCGGATGATCCCAATCCACCACTGCGACCCAGCGGCATCAGGCTGGGAACCCCGGCAGCCACGACTCGAGGTATGAAAGAAGCCGAAATGGTGCAACTGGCAGAGTGGCTTGTGGAATCCTTACGGCATCCGGAAGAAGATGAGGTACTGAATCGAATTAATGGTGAAGTAAATGAATTCTGCGAACGATTTCCGGTACCAGGAATTAATTAAGCAGTACCAGTTCGGCAAAAAAAGGTAGTCATGTATGGGAAGCTGCGATGGCGGATGCGCGTAAAGCCAGAATCCAGAGGTATATTGCTCAGTATGCTGCACAGGGAATCCACCGCACAGGAACTGAGGTGGATCGCGCGAATGCTGTCTGGATGGGGGAAATAGCATCCGGTCTGGGCTGTGAACCTGAATTCAATCAGTTTACGTTTTCCAGAATTGTCGTAGAGCAGGCTGAGCTGCGGCTGGATAAAATGGTGATTCCAGGCGTACCACTATTCGATTGCACCTATACTGCAGCGAGTGGCGTTGCAGGGAAACTGGGTCCGCTGGGTAGCAGCGCTGAAATCGGCCTTATTAAGGTACCGCCCAATTCCGGATCCGAATTGGTCAAAGAACTCCTTGAAGCCAGAAGATTACAGCTGCATCAGGCGATAGTAGTGCTTAATGATAACAGCATTCCCGGAGCGGGTATTGCGACGCTGAATGCTGAAGACTTTATGCATCCATTTGGTCCACCCGTACTACAGTTATCGAATAATTACGTCGAATTGCTGACCAATGTTTCATCTGAGAGAGGTTTTGTAACTCTGGTAGCTCGCTGCAACCGGCAAGAGAGTGAGGCTGTAAATGTGGGCGTTACTCTGAAGGGCACTGATCCCTCACTGGCTCCGTTGGTGGTCATGACACCTCGTAGTGGCTGGTGGCGGTGTGCGTCGGAAAGAGGGGGAGGAATTGCTGCTTTTTTTGAGATCATGAAGCAGGTCAGGGAGTCAGGTACCGATCGGGATGTCATATTTACAGCCAATAGCGGACATGAGTTGGACCATCTTGGACTTGACCTATATCTGCATGAAAATGCGGATCTGATCAAGGGAGCCGTAGCCTGGATACATCTGGGCGCAAATTTTGCGACCAACAGGGGTAGCCGGATAATTCTTCAGTTTTCAGATGATGCAATAAAGAGTGTTGCTCTGGATTGTGCAGCAGAGAGTGATGCAACGATTGACATTCAGTGGCCCATTGGTACGCGCCCCCTGGGTGAGGCGAGGAATATTTTTGATGGGCATGGTCGATTTGTATCGATTCTGGGAGCGAACGACTGGTTTCATCATCCGGCAGATGTGTGGCCCGATGCAGTAGATCTGGAAACGACGAGGATCTGGGTTGATGTGTTCACACGCCTGGCGCTGAGACTTGCCAATGGATGAATAAACCTGACTACCTGAACCTGGTTCAGGCAGACCGGGATTCAGAAGTTTTCCGAAGCAGGGAAGTCACTTCACGCTGATCACTCGCGCTATTTGCTTCGCAAAGAGCTGCCGTGGTTTAAATTGGGTTTCACCCAATTTAAACTAATTCGTAGAGTTTGTACTCTACTGCATTCGGCAGGGTTCTGCCTTCCCCAACGATAACCTTATTATTCAGCCACTGGTAACGTTCGTCACCTGTCTCGAATCTTGGCTGGGTCATAAAGTAGGTTTCACCAAACTGTGTTTCCGTGCCAGGTTCTACTTCCGGGTTGATCACCACGATGCCAAAATACTGTACATAGATGAGTGCGCCGTCATCTGTCTGGAAAGTTGCGCGAACGTCCAGCCTTCCAACACCCTGGTCATCGATAAGTATCCAGTCGCCACCGGAGGGCAAAACAATGCCTTTTAACTCAGGCCCTTCGAAGGTACCGCCCGTGACATCATAGATAGCTCTGGTGCCAAATTGCGCCTTGCCTATTGGTTGCGGATCTTTCAGATCAGCGCGATAAGTCATCAAATAATCAAGTTGCATCATTTACCTCCTCGAGATGTGCTATCCAGTGTTGCAGAATGCGTGATGACTCATGATACACATCTTCCGTACTTTCCCGGCTTCTTTCTTGAATCCTGAAGCCATGGTCTGCCGTATCCAGCAGATGCAGTGTTGCCCTGCTGCCCAAACCGTCGACGACCGGGAGGTAAAGATCCGGTTCAGCAAGTTTGTCCCTGGTGCCCGAAAGAAACAGCATCGGTACATGGATGTTGGAAAGATGAGCAGCTCTGTCGACAGATGGCTTACCTTGAGGATGGAGCGGAAACGAGAAAAATACCAGGCCTTCAATACCAGGCAAAGGTAACTCGGCCTGAGCCAGGGAAGTCATTCTGCCGCCGAACGAATGGCCTCCGGCGAGTAGTTTTACAGTGGAAGATATGCCAGCGATCGCCCCGGTCGCCGCGGTTACTGCAGCTCTGACTGTCTCAAGACTGGTAGCCAGTGAATCTCTGCCCTTGCCGCCCCGTTCCATGTAAGGGAAGTTGTACCTGAACGTGGCGATATTGTTCTCGCAGAGTGCAGCGGCGAGCGACTCCATATGCCGATGATACATGTTCGCACCGGCACCATGGCCCAGCACCAACAGGTACTTCGCTGCTGAGGGTACCAGCAGCACAGCCGAGACTTCACCCTTTTCACTGGTGGCGAGGAATCTGGACGGATGTAGTTGCGAGTTCTTGATAAGGTGCATACCGGAATAAGCATACACAACCGTGGCGGCAAAATCAGTGGAATTAGTTTGCGCCGGAGAGGATACCCGGGGGTCAGACCTTCAAGGGATCTACCACAGAGCTGACTCTGGAAACGATGGACATCATTACTTTATCGTCATCCGGGGATTGGTTGTTGGAGAGAATCGCCAGCAGGCTGCCGGACTGATGAGGTGAGGTAATACCATGCCAGGAATCGATTTTAAATTTGATGAGTCGATCACTATTCTGGTCAGGGATAACGAACAGTGTATAGCTGGCGCTACCTTGTTCCACCACAAAGTGCCCGACCATTTTACCGTCGATCAGACAATTGGCTGCAAATGTTACCTTGCCGAAAGAACCGTCCAGATCCAGTTTGATGGAATTCAACACCTGTTTGATTTGTGCTTCCTCAAGCAGATTTGAGCGGGCAAGCACAACATGCTGTTCTTCTTCAACGTGTGTTACCAGCTTCGCATCGATGGATGCTGGCAGAAAAAGCTGGTAAAGAGCAAGCGTCGCTGCTATCAGAAATGACGCAGCGAGGCTCATCCAGATCCGACGTCTGGGAGCCTTTGCCTGCAGGCTCTGGTTAAGAAGAATCCTCGCTGCCAGCCCTTCTGGCACATCGATTTTAAGTGCCTGGTGCAGGTCCTCGTCAAATTGACGAATGTTCATATCGAATTTTTGACAGGACTCACACTCTGATTTGTGTGCGCTCAATGCTGGAGTTTGAGTATACGGATCCGCTAATCGAATTCGCCTGTATTCTAGACAGTTCACGCTTTCTTACCTCTGATAGGGTGCCGGTTTTCATCGCCCTCTAAATGATTTCGAAGTTTCTGCCGGGCACGATGTAGACGGGTGGCTACAGTGTTTCTGGGGATGCCGAACAGCCCGGCTATCTCATCCAGAGTATAGCCTTCCAGGACCTGTAAGATTAATGGTTCCCTATATTTTAGCGGCAGCTTCTTCATCGCAACGCGGAGTGCGATCACCTCTGGCCTGGTGTCGAAATCCTCGTGCTGGCTGGCAAGGCTGTCGACCTCGACGTCGTAAAAATCAAATGATTTCTTCTCATATTTTCGAGCATTTTCTCGTCTCAGAATGGTAGTCAGCCAGCTCTTCGCAGCGGCTTCATCCTTCAGGGAGTCCAGAAAACGCCATGCGCGTAAAAAAGTCTCTTGTACAAGATCTTCAGCAGCAGCTTTTTCACCCGATATCCAGTATGCGTAGCGAAATAGCCAGGAGCTGTAAGCTTCTACCAGGCTTTTATACCGAGATTGTTTATCCAACATGTCATCAGAGACCTGATTTATCATGCGAATATTCCATTAACCGGATTATTTTTGTGGGCAATTTCCCATGGTAACTTTTTTCTGCAGAGCCGGGCTGTACAGGATCGGATTAAATGCGCAAACTCGGATAATATCAATACTAAGATGTTCTCGATTTCGATATGTCATCAACACATCCATCATCCTACAGAGCCATCCTGTATGCGATTTAAAGCA
>CAZNFE010000144.1:0-7251 GCA_964571945.1 uncultured Pseudomonadales bacterium | reverse complement strand
TAGTCCCAGTAATCCTGTAGTTCAGGTCTGTGGAGAAAAATCATGAGTCAGGAGAAATTGTTATCAACCGGGATCTTTTTCACCATGATCAAGGCAGCATCTTCCGGACCCCACAATGTCAATGACTCAAATAAGGTTACGAATCCTTTTGCTTCGTAGAACTTCCTGGTTTTCTCGTAACCCGGATCCGGTGTAGAGGGGCCTCTTGTCTTTACGTGAAACCAGGTTGCGCCAGCTGATTCACAGAAAGATTCAGACCACTTCACAAGTTCGGTACCGATACCGCAATTGTGGGCTAACCTGTCTACTGCAAGCACATGCAGTTCAATTGAATCCTTGTTGTGTTGCTCCAATGCGGCAAATCCGGAAATTTGACCATCGGAAATTGCAACTGCGGTAGGGATCTGACCGAGAATCGAAATGTAGGATTCATTGGCAGATTCTATGCCGAACCAATCGTGGAGTCCGTGGAGAATCAATTTGCATGATTCTCTGTCCGGTTCCTCAAAACTCCGAATGACGATTTCGTACTCAATTGCCATCTGATTTACCCATGGCTAACTGTGTCAAGTGCAGCCAAATTAATTTGTCAGAGACGGACTCGATATTCGTGCTGTTTAAAATTTATTCAGACTGATCCTACAGACGCCAAGGCATAGTAAATACATGCTGCTGATCCCAGCAAATAGGTGATACCCGTTAACAGGTTGCCAGTGAAGCGGACAGCGTTTGGGTGTTTTTCTCGAACCATGCCTATCGCCTGCAATATTCGCCCGATGGTGAATCCTGACCCTAGTCCGTGCAGAAGATAGATGGGAGAGGGTAATAGCGTCAGTATCAAAATCATAATTATAGCCAGAGGCATATACTCAGCCGCATTTCCATGTGCCCGGATCGCTCGCACCAGGACTGCGTCACCAATGGCACCGGGCTCTAAGGAATCTGTTCGGGCGCGATGCCTGCCAACATTATATGAAAGAATGAGCAAAAGGAGTGCATTAAGGGCAGTGTATATAGCTACGATGGCAATTCTTTGTTCCATGTGAAGCTCCAGACTGACTTGACAAGGTTACAGGAAAATCCCGGAAAGAACGGATTTCAGGAATACAGCCGCTGGCGCGGATATGCCAGGTAGCACAGTGTAACTTCCCAGACATCGTTAGATCACTTTACGTAGTTTTATCTCATTCTGGTGATTTTGCGTCGAATCATGAATTTCGTCAAATACAATGGGACTTGTACCGGTGGTACCTAAGAAAGTTGATTTACGCTCCCTTTACATCACCTGTTTGAGGACACTGCCCAAAGCTGAAATAGAACACTGACTGGTCAGTGGACTATCTGACCGGCACTTATTTGGCCATCGACCTGCCCCATACTCTGAACCTGATGGCCGTTGATAAATACTGCCTCAATGCCATCGGGTGACTGGTCGGTTTCGTGAATGGTACAGTTGTCGCTGATGGTGCTGTTGTCGAATACGGTAATATCTGCGGCCAGACCCTTGCGCAGGAAGCCGCGATCCTTGAGCTGAAATCGTTCTGCTGAGGCACCGGTCATCTTGTGTACGGCATCCTCTATTGACAACAGTTTTCGGTCGCGCGCGTACTGCAGGAATAAAGGGAATGTGCCGTATGTGGCAGGATTTTGCACACCACCCGCGGGGCTCACAACGGTATCGGTCATGAACAGGCATTCAGGATGTTTGATTAATGTATCGGTAATTTCCCGATTGCCATAGTTGTGGTTTAAGACACCTGCACGGCCTGATGTCTGCTCGGAAAACTTCATCACGACTTCAAATGGACTCATCCCGAGTTGTTCGGCAATCTCGGAGATAAACAGACCATTAAACTGATTCAGTTCCGGATGATTCGCATTGGATATCTGGATGTCATCGAAGCCAAATCCGAGCACCTCCGACATCAGATTCATTTCCCCTTCGAGGCGATTCAGTGCATTGCTATTGTGGTAGTTGGCGGGGAGTTCGGCCAGAAACCACGGTGAGAGAATGACATTGATAATGGAATTACCACAGTGGTAAGGATACGTGTCCGTCATAATGTCGGCACCCTGACTGCGAGCCTTGTCCAGAGCGTCCAGACATTGCTGATAAGTGTGGTGCGAATTGGATCCGGCGAACATCAGGTGTGAATACTGCACCTTGACTCCGGTCTCCAGTGCAACATCGATCATTTCCTGCAGTGAAAGAACATTGTGGGGTGTACCGCCGTCAGTCACCTCATACGCTGCAGACAATGCGGAATAGGCGCGTCCGTGAACGGTGATCAATTTGTCCTTCTTGGCCACAAGTTTCGCAATATCGGTGATTTCTCTTTTTGTAGCGAAGATGCCGGGTTCATAACCAAGGCCAAAAGAGACGCCGGTGGCGCCCTGATCCATCGCTTCTTCCAACAATCGTAGCATTTCCCGCATCTCATCGTTATTCATGGGGTCCGGTGAAAAACCTCTAACGGATGCTCGGGTGGTGCCATGTCCGGCCTGAGTAATCATATTGTGACTCAATCCGGTCTGGTCGAGATGTTCAGTGAATCCCTCCAGCTCATGCCAGGTTATTGCGTAGTGAGATTCTCCACCGATCGAGATCAGATCCTTGTACTGACTATCCTCCTTGATACCGATAGAGGAAAAACCGCAATTACCGGTGACCATGGTGGTACAGCCCTGCGCAGTGAATGGAGATTTCAGATCTTCACGGCCGGGAATAGGCAAAATCCAGTCCATGTGCGAGTGCATGTCAATAAATCCTGGTGCAATCACTTTCCCGGTACAATCAATGGTCCGGCATTTTTTTACAATAGGCTCACTACTGATCTCTTCGATCCGTCCACCGCTGATCAGCAGGTCACCTGTGTAGCCTGATTGACCGGTACCGTCTACCAGGTAGCCATTTTTGAGTAGTACATATTCTTCATTTGCCATGCTGGAATTTCCTATTGTAGTCTATTGCAGTTTTGAACCCGGTGTATTTGGGTTGATCAATAGCGATCTGATTAACCACTGTAGTTCGCAAATGTGATTGGAGCTCGTCTGAATCCAGACTCATGGTGCCATCCCGTAGATCATTAGTCAGGCGCCAGCGCAGGTTTTCGAGCTCTTCAGTACTGTTGTATATTTGTTGTAATCTGGTCAGTTCCCGAAGTCGGTGTTCCTCACCCAGTGACAGCTCACGTAACACAATATCCAGTGAATTGGATGCGACTCTGGCCATAAAATTAGTACGGCCCTGGGTTGAGGTCATCACGTCTGCACGTAAAAAATCCCGGACGCTGACCAGCAGCTCATCCGCTCGCGGCATATCCAGATCTACCAGGGCGGATTCCGGTACCAGTTCCACTTTGCCGGGAATAATCAGGTTTACGCAATCTACCTGACATTCGGATGAGCGTCGGCCGATTGCCGGACGTTCTACGGTTTTATCTGGTCCGGTCCGGTAGTGTTCAGCCATGCCCAGACAGCCCACTGCCCACCAGAAAGAGCCGAAAACCTCCCAGAATTTGACATGGTCAGGATCGACTCGGGTGCCTGCGACCGACTCATAGCCTGCAAATAGATCCGCATATTCACCGAATCCCCCCACAGGAGAGGAGCCGCCAAAACGCCAGGAGTTCGTGCAGATCCAACCAAGGTCACGCATGGGGTCGCCAATGTGGGCGAGTTCCCAGTCCAGAACTGCTGTAATCCCGTCAGGCGACAACATGAAATTACCATTGCGAAAATCATTGTGCACCAGGGCGGGTTTGAATTCAGCAGGCAAGTGCTGGGTTAACCAGCGCGCTGCGTAATCAATCATAGGTTGCGGCGTATTGAGAGCCTTGTATCTTGTCCAGGTCTGTTCGACAAACTCCGCGGGCGAAATCTCGGCCAGATGTTGATTCAAGCCGGTTTTCTCAAGATCAATGGCATGGATGTGTGCCATGATCCGGCCACACTCGAAGGCCAGCCTGGGCCGGACCTCGTCAAAATCCGGTGACCGCACGATACGTGCACCCAGGGCTTCACCGTTGATCCACTCCATGATAAATCCGGCACCGAGTTCATCTTCAGGTTGCAGCACCCAGTAGACTTCCGGCTCTGGAACGCCTGCCTCTCTGGCGCTCTGCATCAGCAGCGCTTCTGTTGTCAGGCCCGGAAAACCTGGTAACGGTTCTGTGAACAACCCGCCGGGAGCGCGCCGCATGGCAAGCAGCCTGTCGCCGTCATTCGATTTTATAGAAATTCGATAGGTCTCCTGACTTGCACCACCAGAGAGCCGATCAACGGCATTGAATTCCCGGTAGAAATCAAGATGACTTTCCAGAACGCGCTGCAACTTTTGTTCAAAATCTTCCCGGGCGTCGCTCATAGCAGATATCCTGATTTAACGGCAAGTATACTGGTCTACTTTACTGAAACACCCTTGGGCGCCTGCTGTTTCATGTAGCCGAACATATATCCGGCAACCCGGCGCATTTGTATCTCTTCCGCACCTTCTGTGATGCGATAACGACGGTGATGGCGATAGATATGTTCAAACGGCTTGTGTCGGGAGTATCCGAGGCCACCGTGAACCTGCATGGCACGGTCAGCGGCGTCACAGCACAAGCGGTTTGCCTGATAGTTACACATGGAAACCTTATCGGATGCCATAAAAGTACCGTAGGTATCCATCAGCCAGGCGGTCTTATGAATGAGAGCACGTAACATTTCAGCCTGCGCCTGTAACTCTACCAGCGGGAACTGAATACCCTGATTGGTCGACAGAGGTTTCCCGAACGGTCTCCGTTGCATCGCGTATTGAACAGATTCATTGATACAGTATTGTGCGGCGCCCAGACTGGAAGCTGCCTGGCGGATCCGATTTTCATTGAAGAAGTGTTGCACGACTTGCAGACCCTTCCCTTCACCGCCAAAGATTGTATCGTGCGGAACCACGACATCTTGCAGCGAAATACGGCCATGATCCGTCGGCATGTTAAACGTCCAGAGTAGTTGCTCCAGCTTAAAACCCTCGGTCCTGGTTGGTACCAGAAAGCAGGTGATGCCATCTCCGTCACCAGCCTTGCCGCTGGTGCGGGCGAAAATCAGATCGTGTTCGGCTTTGTGAATTCCAGTGTTCCAGGTTTTCTCTCCATTGATGCGCCAGTTATCACCATCCCTGACTGCATTGGTTTCCATATGTGTGGCATCCGACCCATGCGCGGACTCGGTGATGCCAAAAGCGAAACCACGGGTACCCTCGAGCAAACCCGGGACCCATTCTTCTTTCTGCGCGTCGGTTCCATATTCCAGCATCAGCAATAGTCCGACATTGTTACCGACAATCGAATGCTCGTTCTGCAAATCGTTGTGCAGGCCCAGTCCTTTTGCAGCCAGGTGCTCTCGAATAATAGCCATACCGAGATTGGTACCGTTTTTGCCGCCGTATTCACTGGATAACGGGTATCGGTAGTGTCCGGCTTCATCCGCGATACGTTTTGCCCTGTGCAATAACGCTTCCCACTCTTCATTAGGTCGCCCGCCGCGGTCCCAGTCAGTTCTGGCATCCTCACGGCGATAATCGAAGAATCGAATGTTATCGTCCTGTTGCTCCAGCGGTTTGATTTCTCGCTCGATAAACTCATCAAGTTCAACGAGGTAGTCTTGCAAATCCTGCGGTATATCGAAGTTCATAATAGGCCTCGTTCTGTATTGGCGATTGGGGTAGCCGGTAGCAGCAAACAACCATTGCGGTCTCGATCATGCAAAGAATTAAAATGACTGAAACTGGTCAAGCCCGGTGTTGAGAATAGCACGAACAGTGTACTATCAATACTGGCTGGTCCGAGTACTACTTAGTTGCAGTTCGCTGACCTGAAGAGAGACTTGATTAGGAGAAGATAGAGTGGCGATTACAGGTGTTGACCATATAGTTGTTCGTGTAAAGGACATTGATGAAGGAATCGCGTCTTATCGAGATAATTTGGGTATGACAATGGAGCGTACCGCCGAATCCGCTGAGCTGGGCATCAAACAGGCATTTTTTCCACTTGCAGATGGTGGATTTCTCGAGGTGGTAGCGCCTTTTTCAGAAGATTCTGCAGTTGGCAAAGCAGTGGCCTCACGTGGTGAAGGCATTCATACCGTTTCATTTGCAGTGGAAAACCTGGCACAGACTGTGAAGGATATGGAAGCCAAAGGTGTCATACTGATAGGAGGTGGTGGTGCTGGACCGGTGTTTGTCCATCCGAAATCAGCGCATGGTGTGCTCGTGCAGTTGACTGAGAAGTAATCTGGCACCATAGCGTTTTATTGAAAGCGAAAACCCCCGGCTTTGCCGGAGCATTGCTGTTAATCTGCAACCATATGGTATTGCCTTTTGGGTTGTTACTGTGGAGAGAATCATGGCGAATGGGGGCAAACTTGCAGGCCGGGTTGCACTGGTTACCGGTACAGCCCAGGGAATTGGACGTGCCATAGCACTGAAACTGGCATCAGAGGGAGCCAGTCTGCTGGCCAATGACCTGGACGGGCAAGGGCTGGCGAGCCTGCAGCAGGAAATCAGTGCAGCCGGGGGTTCCTGCCAGATACTGCAGGGTGATGTGACAGAGCCTGAATTTGGTGATCAGGTAGTGACCGCTGCCATTGAACGGTTTGGTGATCTGCATATTCTGGTAAATAACGCTGGTTATATCTGGAATTCAAGAGTTGTCAATCATACCGATGAACAGTGGTATGCCATGCTGGATGTACATGCAACCGGCCCATTCAGAATCCTGCGTGCAGCAGGTCGGCACTTCCGAGAGGCAGCCAGGCATGGGGGTATCAAGCAGGCACGGAAGGTTGTGAATATATCTTCCGTGTCCGGGTTGAATGGTGCACCGACCCAGTTCAGTTATTCCGCAGCGAAATCGGCCCTGTTTGGTATGACTCGCTCATTGGCGCAGGATTGGGGCAGATACAACGTAACGGTTAATTGTGTAGCCTTTGGTTATATCGATACTCGACTAACCCAGGAGTACCAGGATGACATTCCCCAGATTGACATTCAGGGGCGCAAATTCAATGTCGGCCTGGGTGAAGCCCAGATCAATCAAATGAAAGCCATGATTCCACTGGGGCGAGCCGGTACAACGGAAGATGCCGCGGGCGCTGTCTATCTATTCTGTATTCCTGAATCAGATTTCGTAAGCGGAGAAATTGTCGTGGCTGGCGGGGGTTTGAGGAGCTGATATTTGGCAAGTCAGCCAATTTGATTGACGGCAAGTGAAT
>CAZNFE010000143.1:0-7252 GCA_964571945.1 uncultured Pseudomonadales bacterium | reverse complement strand
TACCCCTTATTTGTTCCCCTGCATTTCAATTTAAAAAATAGTTATGTCCAACACTTGTCTTTTGGTCAAAAATGGGTACTATGCCCTGCATCATTCAGTTGAATGAGTCATTCGATACCTCAATTCCAACATTAACGCTGAATTGAGAAAGGAGCAGGTCAACATGCAGATACATTTTAAAGCACCGGGCAATCGTCCTATTTCTATCTGAACGCGTGTTGATCACCTAAATCGAATCAATACCCGTTCAAATCAGAGCGGGTCAACCCAGAAACTAATCCATATTGAATTCGGGACCCGATCCCACAGCAATCTGGTTAGCTGCTACACCAATACTTCACCCGCTCCGGTTTACCAGGCCACTCAGATTGTTGCGTATAATCATGCTATCCGCACTTTCATCAATAAATGGCCTTTACTGTAACTGCTGATGCGCAGGAGAGTGAGAAGTGTTAAGCAATAAATACAATGTGTTCTGGAACCTGACACAGGGCCAGAGATCAACCTACCTGATGGCCATTATTGCGATGGCAATTGGTTACTTCACTATGTATGGCGTACCACTGGTCGCCAAGTTTGCTATCGACGCCGTTTTGAGTAACGGTGCTCAGCGGGTTCCTGATTGGCTTTATCGGGTGGCGACTTTCCTGAGTGCTGATCCTGATATGCTGGATTACCTGATACTTGCGGCTGGCTGCATCATTTTGCTTACTGCCGTGTCCGGCGGGCTGCTTTATGTACGTGGGCGATGTACAGCAATTGCATCAGAACGAATTATTCAGGCGTTACGAGAGAAAGTTTTTCACCATCTCGAGCACTTGCCGGTCGATTATCATGACAAGGCGGACACAGGAGACCTGGTGCAAAGATGTACTTCCGATGTGGAAACTGTTCGCGTATTTGTGGCTGCACAAGTAGTCGAAATCAGCCGGGCAATTCTGTTGCTCCTGACAGTTTTACCCATTCTTTTCTATTTAGATGTCGCCATGGCATTTGTGTCTCTGGCTTCTATGCCTGTGTTGTTCACTTTCGCCACGCTGTTCTTTCTGAAGGTCAAAGTCCTGTTCCAGTCAGCAGATGAGGCTGAGGCAGAGTTGACCACTGTATTGCAGGAAAATCTAACCGGTATTCGAGTAGTTAGGGCGTTCGCCCAACAACAGGCAGAGAGTGACAAGTTTGCTGTGAAAAACGCGGCTTTCCGGGACAAGAATATGTACCTGATGCGATTACTGGGGCTCTATTTTAGTCTGAGCGAGCTGATTTGCATGACCCAGCTGGGAGCGTTGCTCATCGTAGGCGGCTACTGGGTGCAGATGGGCGAACTCTCTGTGGGTACCCTGTTTGCCTTTCTCACGTATGAGGGAATTGTGATCTGGCCCATCAGACATATGGGCCGGGTGCTGACGGATTCCGGAAAAGCGGTGGTTTCTGTGGGACGATTGTCGGAAATTCTGCTTGCTAAAGAAGAATCACAGCATGAAAAAGAGTTGCCGCACAAACTAAAGGGGGCCGTTTACATCTCCGGCTTGAGCTTCGCATTCGAGGAAGGACATCCCGTACTGCAGGATATCAGCCTGCATTTGAATCCTGGTGAAAGTCTCGCAATTCTGGGACCACCGGGATCCGGAAAATCAACCCTGGTCCAGTTATTGCTGCGTCTGTACGACTACCAGACGGGCACAATTCAACTGGACGGAAAGGAACTCTCTGAATTGAATCGAAAGTCAGTCCGGTCTCAGATCAGCACTGTCCTGCAGGAACCATTTCTGTACTCTGCAAGCATTGCTGAAAATCTGCGGGTCGGCAGAAAGAATGCGGATGAACTGGAGGTGGTAACCGCAACCCGTGCGGCATGCATTCATGAAGCTATATCCGGCTTCGCCAGTGGTTACGATTCCATGGTTGGTGAACGAGGTGTCACCTTATCGGGTGGTCAGAGACAAAGAATTGCTCTGGCTCGTGCCTTGCTGAAAGATCCGCCCATCTTGATTTTGGATGATGCCCTGAGTGCAGTGGATACAGATACCGAAAAAAGAATTCTGAATGCTTTGCACAATCGCAAAGGCAGGCACACGACAATCATAATTGCTCACCGATTATCCACGGTGATCGCAGCAGATAAGATATTGGTGCTCGAACAGGGGCGCATCGTGCAGTCTGGTGATCACGAATCACTGATGGTCGAAAACGGCATTTATCAACATCTGTGCAAGATTCAGGGATCTCTGGAAACAGATATTGCCAGTGACCTGGCAGCTAACAGTAAATCCGGGAATGAGGTTTGAAACTGACACCTGAAGATGATGTTTCAGGAACTGACGGGAATTTTGGAGAATAGTAATGTCTGAAGCTTACTATGACGATGACAACTACAACGATGGTTTCGATGAGAATTCGTTTCAACAAGGCATGAAACTAACTCTCTGGAAGAAGTTGTTCGGTTACACCCTGGTGTATAAATTTGAACTCGGGATGCTCATTCTTTGTGCTATGACAACAGCAATTTCAGAAGTTGCCTTTCCCCTGATCACGCGAGATGTAATTGACTCGGTCAAGCTGCAAGGAGCCAATATCGGTCTTCTGCAATACGCGATCGCATATTCTGCTTTCATTTTGCTACTCAGCTTATCTGTTGGGGGATTTCTGTGGTTTGGCGGAATTATTCGCACGCACGTAAGCCATGACATTCGAAGAGATGGATTCGCAAACCTGCAGAAGCTGTCATTCTCTTACTTCGACTATCGACCAACCGGTTGGCTGATGGCAAGAATGATGTCGGACTGTGAAAGGCTCTCCAATATTCTTGCATGGGGTATGCTCGATCTGGTGTGGGGCATTACTATGATGACGGGAATTGCTTGCGCGATGCTCTATATGAATGTTTGGCTCGGATTGGCTGTATTATCAGTCCTGCCGGTCCTGGCGTGGGTCAGTATTACATTTCAGAAGAGGATTCTAAAAAGCGCTCGCCAGGTTCGTAAATCCAACTCCAGGATTACCGGCTCTTTCAACGAGAGCATCATGGGCGTACAAACCACCAAGGCGTTTGTCAAGGAAGCTGAAAACGGGAAACAATTTTCAGGCCTGACCACCAACATGTATGAATCGTCGGTGCTCAATGCTCTGCAGGCTGCCCTTTATCTGCCAATTGTTCTAACACTGGGTGCTCTGGCAACTGGCCTTGCGCTGGTACTCGGCGGTGTTCAGGTGATGGAAGGGATTGTTAGTGCCGGTACTCTGGTGGCATTTCTCACCTATACACGACATTTTTTCGAACCCATTGAAGAGTTGGCTCACTGGTTTGCCGAGATGCAAATGGCTCAGGCGTCTGCCGAGCGAATCATCAGCCTGATTGAAGCAAGATCCGATATCCAGGATTCGAACGAGGTCATCGAAGCCATCAGGCGAACATCCAGGAAAGCGCAGCATCACACGCCCGGGGTTGCCATAGATGGACAGGCCGATTGTATCAACAAAATCGAATTCAGGGATGTGGGTTTCGCTTACAACAAGGGCGATAACGTACTAAGCAAAATCAACCTGACTATCCATCAGGGTGAGAGTATTGCTCTGGTAGGGACTACCGGCGGTGGAAAATCCACACTGGTAAATTTGTTGTGCCGATTTTATGAACCCACTGAAGGTGAAATCCTCATTGACGGGATCGACTATCGAAACCGGAGTTTGCATTGGCTGCAGTCGAATATGGGGATTGTGCTCCAATCCTCACATATATTCAGTGGCACAATCGCTGATAACATCCGCTACAGCAAACCCCAGGCTTCCACAGAAGAAGTGATAAATGCAGCACGTATGGCTGGTGCAGACAATTTTATCCGCGAGGCACCGAATGGCTATGAGCAAACAGTCGGTGAAGGCGGCAACAAACTGTCTGCTGGCCAAAAACAACTTATCTCATTTGCCAGGGCAATTCTTGCTGAGCCACAGATTCTGGTGATGGATGAAGCCACATCGTCAGTGGATACAGTCACCGAGCAGCACATTCAAATGGGTATGGAGCAATTACTGGCAGGTAGAATCAGCGTGATTATTGCACATCGATTATCAACAATTCGTAATGCGGATCGAATACTTGTCATCGAAAATGGGTATATTCTGGAACAGGGAAGCCATATGCAGCTACTGGCACAGAAGGGGAGATACCACTATCTGTATACCCAACAGAAGATTGACTACAACATCAAATCTGCCAGCAGTCAGGTAGCCTGAATTTGAAATGCGGCAAAGAATACTCAGGAACCTCAGGAAAACGGTTAGTCAGGGTACGCTGAGGAAAACGCAATTGCCTCTCTGTCCGGAGATCCAGCTATACCTGCTGGACGACGATTACCCTCGAGGTAAACTCCCACAGGAGGAGATGCTGGCAATTCTAGATGCCCCCTCTTACTGGGCTTTCTGCTGGGCAAGTGGTCAGGTTCTGGCAAAATTTATTCTTGCAAACCCAGCGTTGTGCGCTGGCAAATCGGTACTGGATTTTGGTTCCGGCTCAGGAGTAGCTGCAATCGCCGCCGCTAAAGCAGGCGCAGGCAGCGTTTACGCATGTGATATTGATGAGATGTCATTAGACGCCATAAAAGCCAACGCCCTGCTCAACCACGTGGCTATCAGAACCTGCCGGGAATTTACCGAAATGTGTCAAAAACCGGATCTGATCATTGCTGCAGATGTGCTGTACGATGCGGGTAATCATCATTATCTCGAAGAATTCCCAGGCCTGGCCGGGCAGGTTTTAATTTCAGACTCAAGAATGAAGTCAAGCGAAGTTACTGGCTATGAGGTGATCGAAGAATTCAGTGCCTGTACACTGCCCGATTTGGAGGAATATGAGCAATATAACCAGGTCAGAATTTACTACACCGGTGGCGTGCAAGCGTGAATTATCCCAGACGTTGCAGCAAGCATTGAGATCAGCCGCTTTACCGCGATATTCCCTTCCGCATGCGACTCGATATTGGTATTCTTCGCCGTTCAAGCCTATCGGTAAGATCAGCCGCACCACAGCTAACGGAGCAACATCATGAGTGGAACAGAGGAAACCCGGGATTCATCTACGAATTTTATGGATGAGAAGCTATTTAAGTCCCGTTCCATATCTATTTTTGGCCAGATAAATGAAAAAACAGCTCGCACTGTGACGGAGAAGCTGCTTGCCCTGGCATCCGAGGGGGATGATCCCATCACTATCTACCTTAGTTCACCCGGGGGTCATGTCGAGTCAGGCGATGTTATTTACGATATGATTAAGTTTATCAAACCCAGGGTGAGAATGGTTGGTACTGGTTGGGTAGCCAGTGCTGCAACCAATATCTATCTTGCCGCTGCGAAGGAACACCGATACTCACTACCCAATACTCGTTTCCTCGTTCACCAGCCATCCGGAGGATCTCAGGGAGATGCAACCGACATAAAAATTCAGGCGGAGGAAATCGTAAAAACCAAAGCCAGAATTAACAAGATTATTTCCGAGGAAACGGGAAGACCGCTGGAACAGGTGACAAAAGATACCGATCGCGATCACTGGATGTCGGTCCAGGAAGCGATCGACTATGGAATCGTCAGCAAATCTATCACATCAATCGCAGAACTGGATTAAGCCTCTCGCCAATATACCGAATGACCTGACGATTACAGCAATATTGCTGTTATAATCCGCATAACATCTCTTTTACAGAGTTTTTGACCAGCTAGTTGCAAAGCATGATTGTATCTTTAACTGATGTTGCAACCGAATTGACGGTTCATAAGGTCACCGGCGATATTAACGGCCGCAATCTGAGCTGCAATTTGAAAATCTTGCAGGAAACCGCAACTCGTCTGGTACTGTGGGATCTGCGTGAAGTATCAAATATTGCCACTTCCTCTCCACCCGAAGCGGATTCCATCACTTCAATATTACCTGAGATTCCAGTCTCCTCCGGCGGGAAAACTGCATTCGTATTTTCTTCTGCAACAGATTACGGTATGGGAAGGATGTACGAAGCCTATGCAAAAATGGAAGATCTCCCCTTCGATCTGGGTATGTTTCAATCAATATCAGAAGCTGAGTCCTGGTTACAAGACGAATGAAACCCTGATTTGTAAAAGCCGTAACGTTGACTCAATATCCTGTTGTTACCACTAAGATTGCAAGAGATTGTTTTGATGGAGTCAGAAACCGGATTAATCGAGGGCTTGCTCAATCAAGACCAGGATGCATATCGTGAGGCAATCACTCTGTACCAGGCTGGTATGCTTGCGCTGGCAAATGGTATTGCCGGATCCTCCATCGCAGATGAAATAGTGCAGGAAAGCTGGCTCGCGATCATCAAAGCTTTACCACGATTCGAACGCAGATCCAGTTTGAAAACCTGGATCTTGCGTATCGTTGCAAACGAAGCAAAGACCAGGTTGCGCAGAGAAAATCGCTACCAATCCCTGGACTCGATGCCTGAAGATCTTATGGCAAATCGATTTCAATCTGATGGTCACTGGCTCACACCAACGATCGAATGGGACCCGGCTGCACTGCTTGACAGCAGGGATCTCGAACAATGTCTGGATAGACTAATGTCCACACTGCCCGGTTTGCAAACGGCTGCACTCAAACTGAAACAGCAACAGGGGCTTAATTCACCCGATATCTGTAACATTCTGGATGTAAGTGAGTCTAACTTGCGGGTGCTGCTGCATCGAGCGCGGATTCGTCTGTTTCAATGCGTAGAACACTTCCAACAAACAGGAGAATGTTGTGCGGAAGGTTGATCCTGATGATTAGTTGCCAGCAATTAAACCAGATGTCCAGTGATTACCTGGATGGAAATCTGACTCAGCGTGAGAAATGGTCGATTCGATTTCACTGTCTCATGTGCAAATACTGCCGCCGTTTCTTAACGCAACTACGGCTGTCCGGAGCACTCCTGTCCAGAACTCAGAATGAAACGGTCTCAGCCGAGCAGATTGAAACACAATTGGAAAATATACTCCGTGATACCGATCCGTCTTCGGATCATTGACCGATTAGTAACATGATATTCATGTGAACGTTTTTAACCCGCCGAGGAGTCAAGCGCCACAGTTTCCCTGTTCTGGAAACATCCCTTGTTACCGCGACGCCAGCAGTAGAATCTTTCCAGCCAGGTCAGCAGCCATTCGGGTTTGTGATTTTTTCGCCATTCACCGGCGACGTATTTATTCATTTCGGAAAGAGTCGGATAAATATGAATAGCACCCATAACCTTGCCCAGACCCAGAC
>CAZNFE010000142.1:0-7252 GCA_964571945.1 uncultured Pseudomonadales bacterium | reverse complement strand
CGGGAAAATGGGCCAATGTGCAGCCGCCACAGTAGGCCAATCTGTTCCCGGTCAGCCTCCTAGCTCGCTCTGGACAAGGGGAGATGGATAATGGATGGAACTGCCGAAACCAATGTGGGTCGTCGATCCTTTCTCAAATTGACGGGTGGAGGCCTGACACTCAGCCTGGTTCACCTGAAAACCGCCTATTCTCCGGTATTCGCCAGCGAGGTATCTGAAGGAACTGTTTCCTTAAACTACGCGTCCTGGCAAGACATTTATCGGAAGGAATGGCATTGGGACACAGTAACCTGGGGATCTCACACCAACCAGTGTGCACCCGGTGGCTGTTCATGGCGGGTTTATTCACGAAATGGGATCGTATGGAGGGAAGAACAGACCGCACAGTCCCATGCAGCCAACGAAAACTACCCTGATTTCAATCCTCAGGGCTGCCAGAAGGGCTGCGGTTTTCACCAGGTATTAACGGCTCCTGAACGTATTTCGTATCCGCTAAAAAGAGTGGGGGAACGGGGTGAAGGCAAGTGGCAGCGCGTCAGCTGGGACGAAGCACTCAAAGAAATCGCCGACGCCCTGCTGGACACCCATCGGGATTTTGGAACAGAGAGCTTTATTATAGATGCACCCCATATACACGCCGGCCCGGTGGCACTGGCGGGAGCGACTCGCCTGGGCGCCCATTTGAATGCACTCACGCCCGAGCTGAACGTGGAAATAGGTGATGACCTGAAAGGAATTGGGCAGACTTTTGGAAAAATGAACCAGGGTTACACAGCCGATAATTTCTACGATGCTGAACTGATCTTCCTGTCTCAGGCGAATGTCTCCTATACCTGGCCTCCCAGTTACCACTTTCTTACCGAAGCCCGTTACAACGGTACTGAAATTGTGCTAATCGCACCGGACTACAATGCAACGGCTCTGTCTGCAGATATCCATGTACCTTTGAAGGTGGCAACAGACGCTGCACTCTGGCTGGCCATGTGCCAGGTTATGATCGACGAGGGGTTGGTCAACGAAGTCTTTGTCAAAGAACAGACAGATCTCGCATTGCTCGTCAGAAGAGATTCCGGCCGCTACCTGCGCGCCTCAGACCTTGGCGAAGGTAAAGAGGAGCAGCTCTGGTTTTATGACCTGGATCGTAACGCCATCGCCGAAGCACCCAGATCAACCCTGGTATTTTCCGGAAATCAGGCTCTCACCGGAGAGTATGAAGTCACGCTGGCCGATGGCTCCACGATCATTACCACGCCCGTGTTCGAGTTGCTGAAGGAAAAGCTTGATCGGGAATACAGACCGGCCCAGGCAGCAACAATATGCGGAATACACGAAGATGTCATCCGCACTCTGGCTCGCAAGGTTGCCAGTAAAGTTACCTGCAGCTATATCGGTTTTACATCCGCCAAACACTATCATGGCGATCTGATGGAACGAAGCCAGTTGCTTGCGATGGCATTATCCGGTAATTGGGGAAAGCCCGGAACCGGCTTTAACTGTTTCCTCGTTCCCGACGTTGGAATCGGTAGTCTCAGCATGATGGAACGCGCTCCGGATAGCTGGTTCAACAAAGTCGCCAGTGTACCCATGCTGCTGGATGTTATGGTAAGAAAATTCAAGGATCCTGATCTGACCGATGAAATTCTCGGCATTGATCTCGCCATTGAATTCACCAAGAAGCACGGTACCGTGCCACCGGTTTTCTACATGTATAACCATGTGGGCTATGACAAACTCTGGGATAATCCAGACTGGTCAGAGCAAGAGTCGGGCAAAGTGTTCGGGGATTTTTTACGGGAATCCATCGAGAACGGCTACTGGGACGAAGAGCAGATCAAACCGACCAAAGAGCAACCACCTCAGGTCTTGATGCTGATGGCCAATAATCCACTTCGGCGTCAGCGCAGTGGTCGCCGTACCTATGTTGAAGACTTTCTGCCAACACTGAAACTGGCCTTTGCCGTGGAGACCAAGATGTCTTCCTCTGCAGCATTCTGCGACATCGTCCTACCGGCGGCCTGGTACTATGAAAAGCACGACATGACCATGACGTTTGGCCTGAATCCCTACAATGCACTGATTGAAAAAGCTGTAGAACCACCGGGTGAAGCAAAACCAGAGTGGGAAATTTTTGCAGCGCTGCTTGCTAAAATTTCAGAACGCGCAGCAGCCCGAGGCATGCAGTCTTTTACTGACCGCTGGGGTAAAGAGCGCAATTACGACGACCTGGTTGATCGATTCACCTTAAAAGGACTTCTTTCTACCCAACAGGCAGCACTAAAAACGATGATCAAGGTGCCAGCCGGTCTGGGTACATTCCCAGCTGATTTCAACTATGCAAAATTCCGTAAAGTTGGTCAGGTAAAAGCTCAGGGCATGGGACGCAGCACCGCTTCGGCGTCTGATTTCGATCCAGCGAAGCCGTTCTATTCGCTGGGCTGGCATCTGGACAAGAAAATCACCTATCCAACCTATGCCAGGAGAGCGCAATTCTATATTGATCACGAGTGGTTTCTCGCAGCAAACGAAGCCCTGCCCACCCACAAAGACACCCCGCCAATTGGCGGTCACTATCCATTCAGGTTGATCAGCGGTCATGTCAGGAACAGCATTCATTCCATACAAACGACTACCCCGGCATTTCTCAGGTTGCATCGGGGTGAACCTATCCTGTTCATCAATGATCATGTCGGGCAGGAAAAAAATATCAATGATGCAGACCGCGTGAAAATATTTAATGACCTGGATGAAGCTGAGTTTATGGCGTGTCTGACACCTTCTGTCGGACCCGGTGAGGTCGTTGTGTATATGTGGGAGAACTTCCAATTCGAGAATTGGAAGTCCCATGACGCTATGCTTATCGGCATGCCTAAAGCATTGCAGCTAGCAGGTAGTTATGGGCAGTTGAATTTCAGAACCAGCCATGGTTCGCCGTCACCAGCGAGTGACCGCGCGCTAATGGTTGGTCTGGATAAAGTTGGTTAGCACAAGGGATTAGAAAAATGGGTGCTGTATCTCAGAAAGAATTGCTTAAATCCTCCGAGCGTCAATTAGCCACGGTAATTGACCTCAACAAGTGTATGGGCTGCCAGACATGCACGGTTGCATGCAAGAATACCTGGACCCAGCGAGAAGGAACGGAACACATGCGCTGGGCTAACGTTTCAACCACACCCGGACCTGGTTATCCGCGCGAATGGCAGCGAAAGGGAGGGGGCTATGATGCATCCGGCCAAATGGTACAAGGGCAGCTAACCAATATGGTTGATTGCGGTGATAATTTCCAATTCAACAATGAACAGGTATTTTCGCCCAATGATGGCAAGCCCGTGCGCCTCATCGCCAGCACCAGTCAGGGTGAAAAACCTGAGTGGGGATATAACTGGAATGAAGACCAGGCATCGGGAGAATGGCCGAATGCTTATTACTTCTATCTACCGAGAAAGTGTAACCATTGCAGCAATGCACCCTGCATTGATGCATGCTCACGGAATGCCATCGCAAAACGGGCTGATGGCATCGTGTTGATCGATCAGGATCGGTGCAATGGATACCGCCACTGCATAGAAGCCTGTCCGTACAAAATGATCTATTTTAATCCTGTCTCTAAAAAAAGCGAGAAGTGCATTGATTGTTTTCCCAGGGTGGAACAAAAAATTGCTCCTGCCTGTAATCGGCAGTGCGTGGGCCGAACTCGTGCTTATGGTTACCTGGACGATAAAGATAGCCAGGTGCACAAACTGGTGCAGAAATGGCAGGTAGCGCTACCTTTGCACCCGGAATATGGAACCAGGCCAAATGTTTACTACATACCTCCCTGGTCAGCATTTAGCTACGATCAATCCGGCCGCCTGACCGATACCATGAGATTACCCGTTGAGGTACTGGAAGGTTACTTCGGTGATCGTGTCAGCCAGGTGCTAAAGACCCTGCTGCAGGAGAGAGAAAAGCGCAAACAAGGTCAGGCCTCAGAAATCATGGATCTGCTCATAAGCAAACGCTGGTCGGACCGATTTGCGGAATTCACCCAGGCACCTGTTTGAAGGGAGAGACTGATATCAAATTGGATATCAGCCACACAAGGTAAGGTACATGAGAATATATAGAGTAAGCGCAACACCAGAGCACCTGTTGGATGCTAACAATAGTGATTGGCATGGTATTGCAATAGAAAAAATTCCCTTGATACCATCGATGGTGGAATTAGCCGGAACGGTTTCCCCCTATCTTTCCCGCAGTCATGGACACGGAATTACCAGGGAGATAGCTGTGCAAATGGCACACGATGGTCAATTCATTAGTGTAAGGATGGAGTGGCCAAACCCGGCACCTAAAAATGAAATTGCCGACCTGGATCAGTTCGCTGATGCTGCCGCTGTGATGTTCACAGCAAAAGATATCGCAAGCGCCATCAGCATGGGAGCGAAAGGCGCCCCGGTTAATGCATGGTTATGGAAAGCTGATGAAAAACAGCCTTTTGATGTCATTGCCGAAGGTTACGCAAATTCCCAGCGGCGTTCAGCATCAACAAGCTCACTGGTCGCATCGCAACAATACAACAAAGCGAACTCGATAGTGGTGTTACAGAGACCACTCACCTCCCCTGAGGAAAGTTGCGTCTCCTTTGAACCCGGAACAATTACCCGCGTTGCCTTCGCTGTATGGTCCGGAGCTAACAAAGAGCGCTCAGGTCAAAAATCAGTATCCGGTGAATTTGTGCGGACGCAAATCGATTCATGAAAAGGATGGCCTGGTGAATACATCCTCGAACCAGCAACCTTCCAGCGCAGAAACCAGAAGCCACTTATATGGGCTTTTTGCCAGGGCATTCTCACATCCCGACGAAGCACTGCTGGATATGCTGCTTGATGGCCAATTTACCGAGGCTGTGATGGATTCAGCGACCTACCTGCCGTATCCCTCCCCTTTTCCGAATGCCACTTTCTCTCTGATTGACGCAGGATATACCCGGGCTGATATTGATATTTTTTACACATCCGCTTTCGAGGCAGGGCAAACCGGCATTTCTCTGCGCGAATCAGCATACAGCCGGAAAAGTGAAGCGGATATCCTGCAAAGTACCTTCAGGTTCTACGAGCACTTCGGGCTCGATTTCACAGCAGGGGAACTGCGCGAACTTCCTGACTTATTGCCTGTCGAGCTTGAATTTATGCACTACCTGGTCTATTTGCAATCAACCAGCCGAGTTAATGAAACAACCCGGAGCCTGATTCAGGCCCAGGCAGATTTTCTGCAGCGTCATCTCAACAGCTGGATACCTTCGCTGGTCAAGGCATTGCGAGCGCGTGCAGATGGCAGACTTTATGCTGCATTGAGTCTGCAGCTGGAATCGTTGCTGATTGCTGATCTGCAATTTCTGGAATCAAATCAGTAGCCTACGCCCGCGACATAAATCTGGCGTCGGTAGTGTTAATCCTGATCGATTCATCCTGCTCGATGTATTCCGGTACCTGGACCACCAGACCGGTCTCCATCGTTGCCGGCTTGGTTCGGGCACTGGCTGAGGCTCCCTTTATTGCAGGTGAAGTGTCTTCGATTTTCATGACCACGGACTGCGGGAGGTCGATGGCGACAATTTTATCCTCCACCAGTAATGCCGTTATCCCATCCAGTCCTTCAATTAAATATTCCAATTGGCTATCCAATTCATCCTTGCCAAGGCCATATTGGGAATAATCCTGATTATCCATAAAGATATAGGTGTCGCCGTCTATATAAGAAAATTGCACAGAGACCCGCTGGCAGTCTGCCAGTTTAAGCAGATCATCACTCTTGAAAGATTCGTCTCGCTTCTGCCCGGTAATCAGATTGTTCAAGCGAATTTTATATAGCGTCGAGGCTCCTCGTGAGGAAGGGCTTTTAGACTCCAGTTGTTTGATGACGTGAGGTACGCCATCCATATCGACAACATCACCCCTCTTTAATTCACTGGCTTTCGGCATAGTCGGTTATTCACAGTCAATTCGTTAGACAGCTACTCATGCATCTCCTTTTACATGCAATTTGTTGCTTTCAGCAAAACTTAACATTCGCTCCAGCGGCACCAAAGCTCTTTTGCCAACTTCCGGTTCAACCAGCACTTCATTGCTCCCGTTTCGCAACGACTGAATCAGCTCTTCCAGTGTGTTCATCCCCATCCATGGACAGTGGGCACAACTTCTGCAGGTAGCACCACTGCCAGCAGTTGGCGCTTCAATGAAGTTCTTGCCACTGGTCATCTGTTTCATTTTGTAGAAAATCGCCCGATCGGTGGCCACAATAAAATCGGGATTGGGGAGTTCCTGTGCTGCTCGTATCAACTGTGATGTTGAACCAACCACATCCGCCAGATCAATTACCTGTTCCGGAGATTCGGGGTGAACCAGTACTGCAGCGTCTGGAAAAACTCTCTTCAGGTCGGCAAGGCCATGGGCCTTGAATTCTTCATGCACTATGCAGGAGCCATTCCACAGCAGCATATCAGCTCCGGTTTCCCGTTGAATATAGGAACCGAGATACTTGTCAGGTGCCCAGATCAGCTTCTTACCCTCATCCATCAGGTGTTCAGCAACCTCAAGCGCTATGCTGGAGGTCACCACCCAATCCGCTCTGGCCTTTACGGCCGCGGAAGTATTCGCGTAGACCACCACGGTGCGATCCGGATGTTGGTCACAAAAAGCAGAAAATTCTTCCAGGGGACAACCCACGTCCAGGGAACAGGTTGCTTCCAGTGTGGGCATGATGACCCGTTTCTCCGGATTCAGGATTTTTGCTGTCTCTCCCATAAACCTGACACCGGCGACAACCAGGGTGCTTGCTTTATGCTGATTACCGAAACGTGCCATCTGCAGGGAATCAGCAACGCAGCCACCGGTCTCATCTGCCAGTGCCTGAATTGCCTCATCGGTGTAATAGTGGGCCACCAGCACTGCATTCCGGCTTTTCAGCAGACTCCGTATCTCTGATTTGTAGCTCTCGATGTCCGCTTTACTCAGCGATGCCGAAGAATGCAAGGGCACATTAAATTCGATGCGATTTTCTGAAATTGTTGCCATGCGCAAGAAAGTTCATGCGTTCCAATAGGGAGGCTAATAATAACACACAGGCCTGCGCAGCCGTACAACCAAAATTTCAAATCCGCTCCAGCCCGCTTCGATTATCAGAAACGACCAATTTCATCTTAATGGATAACCTGTCTTATAGCTTTCCTGCTTCACTTATACCGCATCGCATTAAAGGGTAGACTGGATCTTTC
>CAZNFE010000141.1:0-7259 GCA_964571945.1 uncultured Pseudomonadales bacterium | reverse complement strand
GCTCACTGGCATTGATCCGGGCTGAAAGGGTGATGATCTGATGCTCGAGATCATCGAGTTGAAGATTGGATAACGGGTTGGGAGCGATTGCCTGCATGGCTTTTATCCTTGTTATATGAGGTTGACATAATACTGTTTATACATACAGTATTATAACTGTAGGATGTTGTTTTTAAAAGAATTATTTCTTAAGAAAGGGCTGTTCTTCACTCGCTGTCTGCGAATAACTGGGTAGCCCGGATCAGGTCTTGCGTTTTACTCTCTCTTGCAAACCTAAAAGGCACTTTAGTAACAAGGCAAAAGGCAAGACCTGACCCTCAACACGCAGACCGTCTTGATTCCGTGCGACGTTGCGCGACCCTGCGGGTTCCGTCCCGACGCCGCTCAAACTGGACGACGCTCACATCAGAGGTACGCCGGTCAAACCGGCGACGTTCTGCAGCTCGTCTTTCTGAATCCAATCTTCTGTCTGCCAGCATTTCATTTTCGTCATAAGGGGTAATGGTCAGCATGGCGTTATCGGTCAGGACAATAGGGGTGCGGCCATGCAATGGGATGGACTCGCGGTTGATTTTTTTGCTCCCAACCAGGGTACCGTTGGTGCTGATGTCTCTTATGCAGAGTACTTCATCTTCCAGATAGAGTTCGCAATGATGCCTGGACACACGGGAGACCGGCACACAGATTTCACAACTGCGGTCTCTGCCCATTGATAAAGGAAGGCTCGCTTTTTTGACCGAGAAACTTATCCCGTTGTCCATTTCAATTTTAGCGATCACCTGACTCATAGTTATTGTTACTCCGGTTACTGTATATGTGTGCCGTGCTCAGTAGTACCGTTTCTCCGGTACTACTTGTCAGGCTCAATACTACGCCTGTGAATCTGCAAGATCGTGATGCAGTTCACAGTTTTGGAAATAGAGGACAAAAAAAGGGGAGAAATGGTACAAATAACAGCCAATCCGATTTCTATTCAGCGCGGCGGTGCAGGGTTCTTACAGAAGACCGCTGGACCTTTTGCACCCGTGTGGTAGTGATAGATTCGGCCCCTGGCCTGCAGGCGAATTAACACGCCTTCCGTCAGCATCTGGGTATACATATAGCCGGGTTTTGGACAACCGGCGCTGCTATTTGGCCACACGACCGGTCGAGCCTCGACCACAGTGATCGCGGCTTCATCCAGGTGCAGCCTGGTTGCCAGGTCGCTGCGGCTTTGCTGACGCAACTGATCCAGCCTCTGCAACCTGGTTTGCCGGGGTGAAGTCCGGATTTTTGCAGACTTTCCAATCAGCATCGCATTATCTTTCCGCTGGGCATCAGCCATGGCCTGCTCTTGTTGCGAAACTGAACAGCCATTCAGGCTGGTCACCAGCCAGAAACCGAATATCACAACCGATAGTGGGAATTTCTCGCGGCAATCAATGTTCATCTGGAAAGTCCTCTGGAATCCGCAGTTCAGTGACGCAACGCTATCGTCTATCTGCCGGAAAGACAATCGGTTTTCTGAACGGCTGGATGGCGGGGAATAATAAGTGGTAAACCAATCGTGGGAATTCAGACGCTGGTGTGATCGCAATCTAGAGGGAGTTGTCTGACATTCTAGAAATTTAGTATCGTGAAATAAGCGACCAGAACCATCAGGCAAATAATGGTGATCGCTGTGTGAATGACTCGACTGGAGTCATTTCTGATATTACCTAGAACAATCATCCATGATTTTGTCACCCGTTCAATCATGACAAAAACTCTTTTTACTAATTACTTGATTAACTGTAATTCCACCGGGTTGAAGTCTCATCCATCAGCACGAGTCAACCTGATTTCCAATTTACAGTACCAATATGCCTGCATGATTGATCCAGGGCAAGTTTTTATCAGGTTATGGAACAATTTGACGGTGTTATGCAGCTAACCGTCACTCTCAATAAGCATTACTCCGCGATCCAGTGCACTTAAGCTGGCTTCTGCTACCGTGGACTTCTGAAAACGTGCAATAGACGCTCTGAGTGCGTCCATCGGGAAAAGGCCGTTCTTCTGCAACAGGGCTGATAGCGCAATGATACCGATGGTGAGTCTGCCCACGTCCTTTGCCGCCTCGTTCAGCGGCAGTCTTATCACCCGTGCATTCGTCTCGGGTGGTTCCAGGTCTGTATCGATCATCAGCACACAACTGTCGTCAAGTGTACTGATCCAGGCGCGGGTTTTTTTCAGCCCGTCCCCGGAAATCACCAGGAAATAATCCGGGGAATCGATGGCGGCATACTCAATCTTCGTGGGAGACAAGATAATCTCGGACATCGAATGACCGGTCATGATGGTGATGGGATAATCATCTTTTTGGGTCGCTTGCAGGCCAGCGAGAATTCCTGCCTGTGAAAATGTCCTGGCCGCCGAACGTATTTTCTGTCCTGCACTGCCGGCGATGACAATACCCGTCTGATCTGCCAGTGTATGATCGAATTCAGGCGCTATGGTGTCCAGTGGCCGGATTCCGGATAATTGGGCAGCCTGTTCGCGATAGGCAGAGCCAAAATCTGGCCGAGTTTTGTCGACTAACAAACCGGTTTCAAATCCGGATTTCTCCGCCAGACGATAGAGTTCTTTCTTGTTGTACTGGTTGCGTGGCATGTAGTAGGCCGTACAGAGTTCCCAGACATCCAGCATCGCAAACCCGGTGTGCTCTACTGCCTCAGCCATTCGATCTGACAGATCATTATCATAACCAATGCCGCGATATACCCAGGAAGCGCCTGCACCGGCAACCGTCGCACAAAGATCCATGCCAGTTTCGATGTTTCCCATTGGGGTTGTAGCAGTATGTCCGCCTCCCGGGGTGGTCACCGAGTGCTGCCCACCGGTCATACCGTAGTTGAAATTGTTGGCGACAATCAGCGTTAAATCGAGATTTCGACGGGCCGCATTCAGCAGATGCGTGCCCCCAATTCCGCACCCGCCATCCCCCATCAAAACAATCACGGTCAGCTCCGGACGGGCCAGCTTTAATCCGGTGGCATAGGTCAGGGAACGGCCGTGCAAACCATGAAACGCGTTGGTTACAAAATACCGGTCTGCCAGACCAATACAGCCAATATCCGTCACAATCACCACTTTTGACGGATCCATCTGCAGTTTGAGCAACGCTCCATTCAAGTCTTTTAGCAACCGTTCATGACCACATCCGGGACAAAAAGGCAGCGGTCCAAGTTGATCCGTCAGGTAGCTTTTATGGATAAGTTCGCTCATGCCAGACCTCCCCTGTTGATGATCTCAGCCGGGGACAGCAGGTTCGTGTCCATTTTGTTAACACCGACGACTTCAACTGTATCGGAGACTAGACGCTCAATCTCGAGCCGGTATTGCCCCATATTCATTTCAGGAATCAGCACTTTCCGCACCCCTTTTAGCGCTGCTTCGATGACCTTTTCCGGCACCGGAAACAGCGTCTGCAGCACCAGGGAGGATACCTTTGAGCCTCGCTCTCGTAATTCTCTCACGGCAACACTCACAGAGCGCGAGGTTACGCCGTAACTGATAATCAGAATATCGGCCCCCGGCTGTATATCCTCTTTATACAAGGCGATTTCATCGGCTGCATTCTCAATCTTGGCAATGTAATGATCGATCATCTCCTGGATTACGTTCGAATCTGTAGTCAGGTATCCGTCTTTATCATGAGAAGATGTCGTGTACTGAGTCACATGAGGACCGCCAAAGTCAGATATCAGCGGTACCTGTCCCGGCATCTCAAAATCATGGGGTTTGAATTCAGCAGTCGCTGATACCCGCGACCGGGAAACAATGTCAGGCAGTTCAATAGCATCCAGATCAACGCTCTCACTCGTTAACGCGATGTCCTTGCTGGTCAGCAGAAACACCGGCACCCGAAACTGCTCGGCGAAGTTAAACGCCCTGATGGTCAGCTCATACGCCTCTCCAACGGTTGCCGGGCTTAATGCAATCATCGGGATGCCACCCGATGTTACCCATCGCGAAAACTGTATATCGCCCTCGGCTCCCTTGGTCGCAGACCCGGTTGCCGGTCCCTGCCGCTGCACATTGACGATGACCAGCGGTGTTTCACCCATGATGGCCAGGCCAATATTCTCACTATACAAACTGATGCCGGGGCCACTGGTGGCCGTCATCGCCTTCTGGCCCGCCATGGCAGCACCAATACAGAAGCCCATCGATGCGATTTCATCTTCAGCCTGCAATGCAACACCGCCATTGGCGGGCAACAGCTCAAGCATGTTTTGCAATATGGTCGATGCCGGTGTAATAGGATATCCCGCAAAAAAGCCACATCCTGCCTTCACAGCCGCTCTGGAAATTGCTTCATTGCCATCAATAAAAGCCTGTGCCATACCCCGACTCTCCCGAATCACTGTTTTACAATTACCCAAAGTAAAACCGGTGTTTCATCTCAATGGGTACTCCCCGTATTATCCTAGAAACCGCAGTTGAATACGAATATGGGGTGAGCGGTCAACTGCGGTTTCTAGGATTATATCGCACGCCACTCGACTGCATGGTCACTCCCATCACAATTAGCGACAAATTGGTCAGAATCAGGTAAGTTCACATTCGCCTTCTCTGAATTCAGGGTCAAACGATGCAAACCGAAACTGAATTATCCCCGTTGCAACGATCAGGACAGTTTCTCTCTCGCCTGTTTGGCACTCGTCCGATCTGGATGAACCTCATGATGGCATTTTGCGCCTATATGACTTTCATCTATCTACCCTGGGACCTGTTCGTCAAACCAATCGCAGACGATCAGGAAGTCTGGTTTGGAATCGTTCTGAGCGGTTGGGCAGCCAAAGCAACCGAGCCCATTCACTGGCTTATCTATGCAGCCGGTAGCTGGGGTTTCTTGAAAATGCGCTCCTGGATGTGGCCCTGGGCTTCCCTGTATGTAGTTCAGATTGCCATCGGCATGTTTGTATGGCAACTGCTGGACGATAGAGGTGAAGGCTTATTGCAAGGGTTCGCAATCACCGTTCCCTTTCTGCTGCTTAGTATTGCGTTGTGGCGATCCCGCTGGCGATTCAATTCCGAAACCGGTAACGAGCCAGACGGTCAACCGGAGTACAGCGAAGAAAACTGAAGCCTCACAATCGTGGCGGGAACCTTGCTACATAAAACTTTTCACCGCAACCCACAATACCCAGACAGAGAAAGCACCGGTGATCCCCACTATAAATGCCAGGCTGGCTAAGCTCGCTGCCCGGGTAATCCGGGTTGCACTTTGTACAACACTCTGCGACACGTTACGATAATAGATATTTTCCAGCGACTGTTCCAGAAACTGGGCCATCTCCTCCATCAGTCTCAAGTCTGCATCACTGAATTTATGACCGTACATCCGATTCAGCATTTGCACAGCACCGGTTATCTTTTCACCGTCAAGTGATCGGATTGGAATACACAATATGTCCCGGGTTGTAAATCCGGTTTCCTGATCAATTTTCTTGTGAATCCCTTCCACATCTTCCAGATCGTTGATCACAACCGGTTTTCCAGTGGCGATAACCTCACCAACGATGGATTCTTCCGTTAGCGAGGCTGAAATTTCTTTCTCCTGCGCCCCGGTATGAGCTTTAAGCCAGACTTCATCCTTTTCCGGATCATGGATAAATATGCTGCAACGTTCTGCGCTAACTACCTTTGGAAAGATCCGCACACAAAAATCCAGAAGCGTGTGGTGCACATCTTCCCAATCAATATCCAATCCGGATGATTTATCTCGCATGGAATCGAACTGCGCCATAACTCTTGCAAACATGATTACTCCCCTGTGCTAAAACGTAGCTGCCAATATGACCGTGAAGCCAGTATTTCACGAAATGAATAACAAATATGCACTCAGACTCTGGCATCCATATTAACGATCGTAAATGGTCATCATTCTTTTCATCTTGAGTAGATACCTGCGATAATAAGGGTAATTGATGAGACATTCCAGCGGCGGAGAATTATATGAGAACTGTCCCTGTATCCGATAAAGCAGACGAGAGCTACACCCTTCCTGCTGCTGCCTACATAGACTCGCAAATCTTTGACCTGGAGAAAGAAACCATTTTTTTCAAATCGTGGTTATTCGCCGGTCATACCTCTGAATTGAGTGAACCGGGAAGTTATGTCACCCGGCAGATATTTGATCAAAGTGTGTTTGTCATCAAGGGAACTGACGGCGAGGTCAGAGCTTTCTATAACGTCTGTTCACATCGGGCTCATGAACTGCTTTCGGGTTCCGGCCAGACTGATCGAATCCAATGTCCATACCATGCCTGGTCCTACCATATTAACGGTGGTGTGAATGCCATCCCCGGCAGTGATCAGATGGATTTGGAAAAAGCGGAATTTTGTTTAAAACCTGTGCATGTTGAGATCTTCAGCGACATGGTTTTTATCAACCTTGATAGAGATTCAGAGTCGTTAGCTTCCACCTCACCCCAGGTGCCTGCAGAAATCAAAAGTCACTTCCCCAATCTGGATAAAGTTACCCTGTTAAGTTGCAGCGAGCACGAGGCGAAATGCAATTGGAAAGCTATTGTTGACAACTTTGTCGAGTTCTATCACTACAGCGCCACTCACCACCCCGCGGCAGAGATCGACTCCTCCAGATATCAAATTGTCAACCATCCAAATCACGTATTCCAGGTGGTAACAGCAGACGGTGACGGTACCGATGGGCAGAAAATCACACCAGATCAATTACATCAACAATTGGCTTTCTGGTATCTCTGGCCTAATACCGGTTTCAGCGTCTTTCCGGGCGCACCATTTTTTATCATTACTACATTCGAACCCATTGAAGCGGATATGAGCCGCATGACGATCCGGATTTACGGTCCTGAAGAGGAACGTGATCAGCAATCCTTTGCAGATTTTCGCCAGGCAAAGGCAACCATATTAGAAGAAGACGTCGCAGCTTGTGAATCGGTTCAGCGAGGCATGCACTCCAAGGGTTACAATCAGGGCCGATTTATCATCGATCAGGATAAGCAGCAGGTATCCGAGAGCGGTGTGCACAACTTTCATCTCATGGTTCTACATGCCCTGGAAAGCTAGTATCCCGGACCATCTGCTGGCGCATCTTTACCCAATCCTCCGCCAATACATGACTGGCGACCAGTAGACTCAGGATCCGAACGACACGATAACCCGATCGGCCGCTAATCCGGCAATCCCAGCACCCGCTTGGAGATAATATTGTATTGGATCTCATTGGTGCCACCGTAGATGGTGATCGCCCG
>CAZNFE010000140.1:0-7259 GCA_964571945.1 uncultured Pseudomonadales bacterium | reverse complement strand
AACCTCAATCCCTCAATCCCTCAATCCCTCAATCAGGAAATATCCCTTCTATATCGGGCTGATGAGGAATGGACGTGGCCGCACCTTTTCGCATCACACTAATGGCTGCAGCCTTACAAGCGATCTCAAGACACCGATCTGCTGTTTGCTCGTTTAACCAATTCGCGAGGAAATAACCGGTGAAAGTGTCACCGGCACCTGTGCTATCCAATGCTTCTACCGCAAATCCTGATTGTTGCACTATTCGTTCCTGATCCGCGTATATTGCGCCCTGTTCACCTAACGTGAGTACCACGCTGGCATTTTCATATCGTTCGATCAAATGCGTTACTATTCGCAGGGGCGCTTGTTCTCCCGACAATGCTTCACCCTCGACCTCATTTAGAACAAAGAGCTTCACAAACTCCAGTGGATAGTCCAATACCTGTTTGGTGATGGGTGCTGCATTAAATACTATCTGCATGGATTTTGAGTTTGCAGTGGTCATGATTTCAGGCATTGAGCTGATTTCGTTCTGCAGGAGCAGGCAATCGCCTTCTTTACATTGAGGAAAAACCCTGTCCAGGTCGTCTGCGTCTATGGTTCTGTTTGCACCACCCGAGATGACTATGGCATTTTCGCCAGCGGGTGTGACCTGAATTAGTGCATGACCGCTTGGTGTGTCGGACACCTGAATCAAGCTGGTGTTCACACCGGCTTCGTCGAGCAGTTTTTTCAGCCAGATACCATCGTTGCCAACGGCTCCAGCATGCCAGACGTCCGCTCCGGCATAAGCCAATGCCAGCGACTGATTAAGACCCTTGCCGCCTGGATGGCGTTCATAATTGGTACAGCTAAGTGTCTCACCAGGTTTGACAAAATAGGGTACCCAGTAGACATGGTCGATGCACAGGGATCCGTAATTCAGGATTTTCATCATTCTTTTCCTGCTTGAAGCTTCACCATTAACAATACACTTTTAGAACAAATACCAGAACATGTTATCATCTCTCGATCCACTAAGAATGATCGGCGACTACTCCGTCCAGCGGGTAAAGATATCCGATTGAAATTGATACTTCGACTCGCGCTTAAGTGCCTTTATGCAAACTGATACTACAAATCTGCGTGTCTTATTGTTATCTATAAGAAACGAGGCAATCACGCGAGAGGAAGAACATCGAAGTTTTGCCCTGTATAGCGGACTCCAGAGTCAGCAGATCGATATCCTAAATGCATTCGCGATTCCCGACTTCGCACCGGAAGTGGTGCTTGGTTACGACGCACTGTTTATTGGTGGTGCCAGCGAAGCGAGTGTACTGGAACCGGCAACGTACCCTTTTGTTGAAGCGAGTCAACAATTAATCAGATATTGTATTTCACACAGTGTGCCGGTTTTCGCTTCCTGTTTTGGTTTTCAATTAGCAGTGCTTGCATTGGGCGGTGAGATTATTCGGGACAAATCCAGTTTTGAAATGGGTACACTACCCATCTCTCTGACCCGGGAGAGCAGCATGGATCCGCTGTTTCGTGATACTCCCGATCGGTTTCTGGCAGTTTCCGTACATCAGGAGAAAGCACTGGTCGTGCCGGACGATTGCGAATTGCTCGCAACTTCTAAGCAGTGCATTCATGTGTTCAGGGTCAAGAACAAACCGTTCTGGGCATTTCAATTCCATCCGGAAGTGGATAGGGCTACGCTCGTTTCCCGCCTGACGATATTCAAGGAGCGATACACAGAAGATGAAGACCATCTGGCAACCGTAATCGCCTCTTCACGGGAAACGCCAGAATCGAATATCCTGGTGAGGAAATTTGTGGAAAGAGTATTACTTTCTTAGTCGTCTCCACCACCTGTTAATCGGATTTGACCGCATGTCTTAACCGGAATGCCATATCGGGACAATTGCGTTCCCAGAGGCGATTAATGCACAAATATACAGTCCATGAATTGAATATTTGGCCGGTAAATTGTATCGTTAGGCGCCGTATATACAAGCAGAGGCGAAAACATGAGAAGAAGCAGCAAATAAGCTGCCGAAATAGCGCTGTAAAGTCAGCCTGACAGGCTGAGAAAAGGGGGAATGCAGTAAGCATTGTTTAATTTCAGACTACCAAAGCAAGAGACTAATCTATGAATAAATTTACCAGGATAACGCTGCTGGCATCGTTCTGTGCCGTGGCGATGGGGACTAACGGTGTATTCGCGGAGGAGGGTACCATTGAAGAGATCGTTGTGACGGCGACCAAACGCGCTGCAACGATTCAGGAAGTACCATTTTCTATCAATGCACAAACTGAGGAAGATATTCAACGTTCGGGAGCATCTAATCTGGAGGATTTGTCGCGGAATGTGGCCGGTCTGACAATTCAAAATCTGGGACCAGGGCAAAGTCAGATAGCGGTTCGGGGAGTTTCAGCGGGGCAGATCGTCAGAGACCAGCCAGGTGTGAAAGAGCAGGTTGGTGTCTATCTTGACGAGTCCGTTATTTCTCTGTCGTTATTCAACCCGGATCTGGATCTGTTTGACCTGAACCGGGTTGAAACACTGCGGGGTCCGCAGGGAACTCTGTTCGGATCAGGATCTGTGGGAGGTACGATTCGTTACATTACCAATCAACCGGATCTGTCAGAGTTCGGAGGAAAGATCGAGGCAGAACTTAATTCGCTCACGGACGGGGATACCGGCGGCCACGTGAAAGGAGCCGTTAACATACCGTTAGCAGATGGCAAGGCGGCGTTGCGTGCAGTTGGTTATACCACGGAATATGGCGGATTTATCGACGCGCTTGGTGAAAATGGCAGCAACAAGAGTGACGTGAACAGCGGTACCCGTACTGGTGGGCGTCTCGCATTGGCCTTCGCACCGATGGACAACCTGACAATCACCCCTCGGGTAATCTACCAGAAAATCGAAACCGATGGTTTCAATCGTCAGGAAGCATTCAACCTTTTTGCAAATCCGTTTACCACCACACGACCGGCAATCCGGTTGGGAGAACGTGAGCAGTATCTGCTGTTAGGGGAGGACTTTTCTGACGAGACGACGATTTATGATGCCACCGTCCAGTTAAGCCTGCAAAACTTCGATGTCACTTATGTTGCCAGCTATACAGATCGTAGTATTCTGGTGAGTCGTGATGCCAGTGCACTAACGGGCAGTGTCACGGTAGATCTTGGATACCCTGATTCGGCGGTGACTATACCGTCGAATCTTCGTGATACAACCGACGTGCAGCAGACCACTCATGAGCTGAGGATAAGCTCCAGTACAGAAGGGAATCTGCAGTGGCTGGCTGGTGTGTTTTATTCAGACACACAACGTGATTATGCCCAGCGATTGCCAACACCCGGTTATGACGCTGCAACTGATGCTACCCTGGGTGCAGGTACCTCAGCGGCAGTTGCTCACGGTTATGGTGCTGATTCACCGTACAATTCAGATCTTCCCTATGATCTGCAACAAACAGCCCTGTTTGGCGAGCTGACCTATGATGTCACAGATCGATTGCATGTGACCGCAGGTGGTCGTTATTACGATTTTGAAGAGAAGCGCCGTTTCCTGAGCGGCGGACTGTTTTCAAATGGGGATGATCAGGTCGATAAGACAGACTCGACTGGTTTCACGCCGCGTGTTTTGTTGAGCTATGATGTCAACGAGACTTCGACATTTAACGCACAGGCATCCCAGGGATTCCGCCTCGGTGGCGTAAATGACCCCCTTAATGCAGGTTTGTGTGATCCAGGCGATCTGACCACATTTGGTAGCTTCCAGGCGTATGATGATGAGACCTTGTGGAATTACGAAGCTGGGATGAAGACCAGTTTTGATAATGGTGTAACATTAAATGCAGCGGTTTTTTATTCAGATATACAAGACCTCCAGGTCACCCTGGATGCCGGTTCATGTTCTTCACGGATTTCGTTTAATGTACCTGATGCACATACCGCAGGGATCGAATTTGAATTGACTGCACAGCCCACGGATGCACTGGATCTGTCTGTTGCTGGCAGCATTCTGGAATCTGAATTCGACTCGACAGTCGTCGACAGCACTGGCACAATTCTGGGCGGAGTTGAAGACGGTAACCGTCTGGCGTCTGTGCCTGACTTCCAGATCGCAGCGACCGCAACTTACAGCTTTCCGTTTGAGTTGATCAGTGGTTCTGAAGCGTATGTTTCTGCCACAATTCACCATGTTGGTGATCGTATTACCCAACCAAGCGACCAGGTAGCCGGTTCCGGTAACTTTTCGTCCAGTCTGGCTTTCGGTGGCGCCACAGGATCAGAAGTTACCAGTCTTAATCTGGAACTGGATGCTTATACAATCATCAACCTGAGTGCCGGTGTCATCAACGACTCGTGGGAAGCAGTGCTATTCATTCACAATGCATCGGATGAGAACGCTGATCTTTCTTTTGACCGTGAACGTGGCGGTCGGGCACGACTGGGTTTCAGAACCAATGAGCCTCGCAGTATTGGGGTAACGGTTCGCAAAAGCTTCTAAGGGCTGACAAAAGCCAGCGTAAACCCGATAAAGCGCCATGCTTACCTAAGCATGGCGCTTTTTTATTTGGCGCTCTTCAAACGATGTTTACGCCTTGGCAGAAACCCATATCTCAGCGAGGAGACAGGGCTTGCCGCTGAACCCATTTGCGCTAAAAGTGTGACCTGTTAACTGTTTCACTTTGGTACCCCATCACCATAGACGTTGATAGCCATGTTAAAAGGTGCTTCTTTCGCTTCATCGTAACCTGATTTCGCTGACATATTCTCTTGCCAGAGAATTTCCGCATCGGGAAAGGCGAGCAGCTTTTTTGTTTTCGTCTGTTCATCTGTATTCAGCAACGCAAACTCTTCACGCAGCCTTTCGAGACAGTGGACCCGATACCTGGATACCGGCAAGTTCCGGTAATGACAGCCTTGTACATCCATCTCGAAGTGTCGTTGTTTTTGTTCATATGCCTGCGCATTCTTAAGGAGTTGGACCAGGTGAGTTTCTGCAATTTCTTGCAGCATAGGTGTAGCGGATGCCGGCACTTCATCAACGAAGCTACACTCTGTCACTGTATTGTGAGCATTCCATACTCGAGACACCCAGCTGAAAACAGCAGGTGCCCTGTTACGCATGATTTCCGCCGGGGTTGGATCCTGCCCGAAGTGTCTTAACATCGGACCCATCATTCCGAAATCAGCGATAGAAGGGCTCGAACCCAACAGGTAGTCTCTGTCACCTAACATTGATGATAGATTCTCAAGGGCATTGAAGTATCCTTTCTCAACGTGGTCCCTGGTTTGAGGCGTTACGCCATCTTTCACGACGAACCCGATTCTCTGCCTGTGCCTGATCATTCTCAGCTTCACAAATCGGGGATATGAAACATGCTCAGCAACCTCATCGACCAGGATTCGAGACAGGAGTTCTCGATCATGCTCGTAACTCCAGCGATAGTGCATTGCTGCCCGCCACAACCACTCATCAGCATAGTCTTCAATCAGCAGGGCAATAAATCGAACAACAGGATCAGCGGGCAGGATGCTGGAATGAGATGACTCCTTCTCCAATTGCAGGATCATGGGTGTGCTGTCCGACATCCATCGACCATCATCACACTCAACAATGGGTACTTGTATAGCCCCAACCAGCTTCCTTATTCGTTATACGTCCGCGTAGGGAGATACAAGCTCGTAATCAATATCCTTGTACCGAAGGTAGGCTTCCAGCTTTCCGGTAAAATAGGAAACAGATATGCCATAGACTCTCATGAGATTCCCTCATTGTGCGCAATAAACATCACCCGATTCTATCAGTTCCAGGGTGTGTAGAAGGTGAAAAGGTCTCTTTTGAAGCTGCGCCAGACTCAAACTGGCAAGTCCTGCGCCATTAATCGGGGTATACTTGGTCAAATAGACCTCGACCTGAAACAAAGGCTGCGCGCAATACTCATTGCGCTGTTCACCATTCTGGTGGTAGGCAGTGTTGGCTATTCAATTCTCGAAGACTGGTCGCTCTTCGATGGTCTGTGGATGACAGTCATTACACTGTCTACCATAGGCTATGGGGAGGTGCACCATCTCACCACCGCTGGACGTGTTTTCACGATCTTTCTGACCGTGGGCGGTCTCGGATTCATGGCCTATTCATTTTCGGCACTCACTGCCTTCATCGTCGAGGGCGAGTTGAGAGATGTTTTAAGGAGAAGAAAGATGCAATCACGCATTGAAGCACTGGAAAACCACTATATCGTCTGCGGTGCTGGTTTCACCGGCACAGCAATCATCGAGGAACTCGTCAAGATTCAACGGCCATTTGTCGCCATCGACCAGGATCATCATAAATGCCAGGTAGTACAGGAAATGGGTTACCCTTTCATCGAGGGTGACGCCCTCGAAGATGCGACGTTGGAAGCCGCCGGGGTGAGGCACGCGCGGGGTATTTTTTGTGCAATTGAGTCAGACCGTGACAATGTATTCATCTGCCTGACGGCTCGTGGTCTCAATCCCGATCTGCGTATCGTCAGTGAGGCACATGACGAACGTGTTCGCAAAAAGTTGATCCGCAGCGGCGCGGATGCGGTGGTTAACTCGGACAGAATAGGGGGGTTACGGATTGCATCGGAAATGGTCCGTCCGGCGACCGTAGGATTTCTGGATGCCATGATTCGGGACGAAACAGCCACCTACCGGTTCGAAGAGGTGCGCATTCCGGACGGTTCAAACCTGGTTAACAAACCAGTGGGTTCGATTAATGACGTAGCGGGAAAAAAACCGCTGGTAGTCGCTATCAAGGATTCTGAGACTGGTCTATACACCGTTAATCCACCTTCCAACAAACTGATCAACGCTGGTAACCTGCTCATCGTTATCGGCAGCATGGAGGAGGTAAGTCAGCTGCAGAAAATTGCAGGAGCTCAGAGTTAGTTCATGCTGGGATCGAATTGCTGGCCTGAGTTTAACCGCATCCTCGACTAGATTGATGAGTGAGCTCGACAAATTTAGAGCGGAAAACCTGCCATGGCTGGTAAAGCATTGCTAGCCATGAGCACAGGGCCGGGTCGGGTGTATAAACAGTGTGAGGATGCTAGTGAATACACCTGGTCGGCTTCTCGCTGTTTGCGTTGCAACCAGCTGCCAGCTGACCATTTGCCTTGTAACGGCAAATGGTCGGAGTGAGAGGATTTAACGCGTCGCGCTCGCAGCGGAGGCGCCGGGGCCGGATGTATAGACAGTAGGCGGATGCTAGTGAATACAACTGGTCTGCTTCTCGCTGTTTCCTCTCA